>NZ_JBSFYR010000027.1:0-84683 GCF_053599875.1 Streptomyces sp. NPDC005151
TTCGATGTCCTGGGCCGCGGTCATCCTCTTCGCCGTCATCTTCTTCTGGACGCCGCCGCACTACTGGCCGCTGTCGATGAAGGTCAAGGACGACTACGCCCGTGTCGGCGTACCGATGCTCCCGGTCATCGCGTCCAACCGGGTGGTGGCCCGCCAGATCGTCATCTACAGCTGGGTGATGGTGGCGGTGTCGCTGCTGCTGACCCCGCTCGGCTACACCGGCTGGTTCTACACGGCCGTGGCGCTGCTGACCGGCGGGTTCTGGCTCTGGGAGGCGCACGGCCTGCAGAACCGGGCGAAGGCCGGGGTGTCCGGTGCCAAGCTCAAGGAAATGCGACTGTTCCACTGGTCGATCACCTATGTGTCGCTGCTGTTCGTTGCCGTCGCGGTCGACCCGTTCCTGCGCTGACACCGTTTCGCTCCTGCCGACGGGCGGGGTACGTGGCCCATGCCACGTGCCCCGCCCGTCGCCAGTTGATCTACCCATCGGTAGCATCCGTTGCATGGCAGACACGGCAGAGACCCAGCAGGTTGACGACAGGAAGCAGGCCGCCCGCGCGGAGCGCAGGGCAGCCAGGCTCGCCAAGCAGATCGGCGCCTTCGCCAAGGCGCACGGCGGCGCCGAGGGGCAGCTCGCCTACATCGGGCAGATGGGCACCCGCATCGTGCTGGTCGGCGAGGACGGCGGCTGGGGCGACCTGGTCGCACCCTCGTACGCGGTCGCCGAGAGTGCCACCGCGAAGGCCGGGATCACGATGCACGAGTCCTTCGACGGAGAGTTCGCCGCCAAGGTCCGCACCGGCCCGTACGAGTGGACGCGGATGGCCGGGATCCAGGTCGGCGGCCCCTCCAACAAGGGCTGAGCCGCCGCCCGGGACATCTCCGGGCGCATCCCACCGGGCGAGGTGCGCGGCGCGGCCGGACGGTGGCTGGCCGGGCGGGAGGCGGAACGCCGAGCGGCACGGACCGGTGCCGGCGGCCCGCGCACGCCGTACGCGACCCCCGACGACCCGGTGCTGCTGCGGCATCTGCTGTGGACCGCGATCGCCGCGGGCGGCCGCTGCAGCTGCGCACAACCGACCCCCGGCGGACGGCGGGATTCGCCGCCGCGACGGCCGGGCTCGGCAGCGATCTCGTACTGCTGCACAGCTATCCGCACCACCGGCACGCCGCAGTGCTGGCGAGCATCCATCCGCATGTGTACGCCGACGTGGGCGCCGCCCCGGCCCGTACGGGAGCGCGCGCCGCGGCCGTCCTCGCGGAGGCCCTGGAGCTCGCCCCGTTCGGCAAGCTGCTGTTCTCCAGCGGCGCTCAGGGGCTGCCGGAACTGAATGTGGTGGGGGCGCGGCAGTTCCGTGAGGCGCTCGGCAGGGTGCTGGGCGGCTGGGTGGCGGACGGCGCGTGGTCGCGCACCGACGCCACGCGGGTCGCCGCGATGATCGCGTCCGGCAACGCGCGCCGGGTGTACGGGCTGGACCGGCGGCCCTCGTAGCAGGGCTCAGAGCCTGTCGGGTGACCTTCGATCGGAAAGCGTGCGTGCCAGGGCGTGGCCGCCCGATCAGAGGTCACCCGACAGGCTCTCAGCCGGCGGCTGCGGGCTCCGGGGTCTCCGCGGCGGGGGCGGGCACCGGGGCGGTCGCCACCGGGCGCTCGCGCAGCGAGAGCACCACCCGCACGACGGCGATCCACACCAGGCACGAACCGAGCATGTGCAGCCCGACCAGGATCTCCGGGGTGTCGGTGAAGTACTGCACGTACCCGATCACACCCTGCGACATCAGCACCAGGAAGAGATCACGGGTGCGGTGCAGCGGACCGACCGGCGCGTCGACGGCCTTCAGCACGAACCAGAGCGCGACCGTCAGCGCCACCACGGCCCAGGCCAGGTCGGCGTGGAGCTGCGCGATCATCTTCCAGTCGAGCGGGATGCGGTGGACGTCGCTGGAGTCGCCCGCATGCCGCCCGGCACCCGTCACGACCGTGCCGACAGCGATCAGCAGGCCGGCCGCGGCCGCCAGCAGCCAGGTCAGCTGCGAGACCGCCTTGCCGACCAGCGGACGCGGCTCCGCGTCGCCCTCCCGAACCCGCTGCCAGGTCACGACGGCGACCGTGAGCAGCGCGGTGGAGAGCAGGAAGTGGGCCGCGACGGTGTACGGGTTGAGGCCGACCAGCACGACGATGCCGCCGAGCACGGCGTTGCCCATGACCACCCAGAACTGCGCCCAGCCGAGCCGGGTGAGGCTGCGCCGCCAGGGCTGCGCGGAGCGGGCCGTGATGATCGCCCAGCCGACCGCCGCGCACAGCACGTAGGTGAGCATCCGGTTGCCGAACTCGATGGCGCCGTGGAAGCCCATCGCGCTCGTCGCCGTCAGGGACTCGTCGGTGCACTTGGGCCAGGTGGGGCAGCCGAGACCGGAGCCGGTCAGCCGCACCGCACCGCCGGTGACCACGATGACGACGGCCATCACCACGGCCGACATCGCCGCACGGCGGACCGTCCGGGGGGACGGGGTCCAGCGTTCGGCGATGAAGAGGAGCGGGTTTCGCGCGGCTTGAGCGACGTCGGCTCGGGTCAGCTTGGGCACGCGCACCATCGTAAGCGGCGGCTTGTGCAAGCTTTCACGAGGGGGACGAGTTACCTCGAAACGTCATGCCGCACGCCGTCGCCGCCGGTCATTCCCAGCGGAAGAACTTTGCCGCCGCGCCCAGCCCGAGCACCGCCCAGACCGCGAGGATCCCGAGATCGCCCCACGGCATCGAGGCACCGTGCTGGAGCACGTCCCGCAGCCCGTCGGACAGGGCCGCGATCGGCAGCAGCCCCAGCACGGACTGCGCCGCGTCCGGGAACTTGTCCAGCGGCACGATGACCCCGCCGCCGACCAGCAGCAGCAGAAAGACCAGGTTGGCGGCGGCGAGCGTCGCCTCCGCCTTCAGTGTCCCGGACATCAGCAGGCCGAGCCCGGAGAACGCGGCGGTGCCGAGCACGAGCAGCAGCAGGACGGCGAGCGGGTTGCCGTGCGGCGACCAGCCCAGCGCGAACGCGATCACCGTCAGCAGTACGACCTGCAGCACCTCGGTGACCAGTACCGCGAGGGTCTTCGCGGTCATCAGCCCCCAGCGGGGCAGCGGTGAGGCACCGAGGCGCTTGAGCACGCCGTACCGCCGCTCGAAGCCGGTCGCGATGGCCTGGCCGGTGAAGGCGGTGGACATCACGGCGAGCGCGAGAATGCCGGGCGCCAGGAAGTCGACGGACCTGCCCGCGCCGGTGTCCACGATGTCGACGGCGCTGAACAGCACCAGCAGCAGCGTCGGAATGATCACCGTCAGGAGCAGCTGCTCGCCGTTGCGCAGCAGCATCTGCGTCTCCAGCGCGGTCTGCGCACCGATCATCCGGGGCAGCGGGGCGGCACCGGGCCGCGGGGCGTACGTACCGGCGCTCATGCGCGCAGCTCCTTGCCGGTCAGTTCCAGGAAGACGTCCTCCAGGGTGTGACGCTCGACGGAGATGCCATCGGGCATCACGCCGTGCTGCGCGCACCAGGAGGTGACGGTGGCCAGCAGCTGTGGGTCGACCTGGCCGGTGATGCGGTACGTGCCGGTGATGGGCTCGGCCGCCTGCGTGCCGTCGGGCAGCGCCTTCAGCAGCGAGCCGAGGCCGAGACCGGGGCGGCCGGTGAAGCGCAGGGTGTTCTCGGCGCCGCCGCGGCACAGCAGCTCCGGGCTGCCCTGGGCGATGACCCGGCCCGCGTCGATGATGGCGACATCGTCGGCGAGCGTCTCGGCCTCGTCCATGAAGTGGGTGGTGAGGACGACCGACACGCCGTCGGCGCGCAGCTCCCGTACGAGATCCCAGGTGGAGCGGCGGGCCTGCGGGTCGAGGCCCGCGGTCGGCTCGTCCAGGAACACCAGCTCGGGGCGGCCGACGACGGCCATCGCCAGGGCGAGGCGCTGCTGCTGGCCGCCGGAGAGCCGGCGGTACGTCGTCCGGCCGCAGCTGCCGAGGCCGAGACGCTCGATCAGCGCGTCGACGTCCAGCGGATGGGCGTGCAGTTTCGCCATGTGGCGGAGCATCTCGTCGGCCCGCGCCCCGGAGTAGACGCCACCCGACTGCAGCATCACGCCGATCCGGGGGCGGAGCTCCGAGGCGTCGGCGACCGGGTCGAGGCCGAGGACGCGTACGGTCCCGGCGTCGGGGCGGCGGTAGCCCTCGCAGGTCTCGACGGTGGTGGTCTTGCCGGCGCCGTTGGGGCCGAGGACGGCGGTGACCGCACCGGTGCGTACGCCCAGGTCGAGGCCGTTCACCGCGGTCTTGGCGCCGTACCGCTTCACCAGGCCACGGATCTGCACGACCGGCTCGTTCTTCATGGCCGGTAAGTCTAGGCAGCGGCCCGGCGGGCGAGTCCCCGGGGGCCGGATTAGGTAACCCTTAGTGACGAAATCCACCGTTGATCGTTTCGGACCGTGGTTGTCAGGGCCGGAGGAATTACGCAACAATGGCGTTGTGAAATACGTTGGCGAGGCTCCGCAGGAGGAACTCGCGACCGGCGAGCGCTCGACGCGCAACCGGGTCGCGCGCTCCATCCTGGACCACGGCCCGTCCACCGTCGCCGACCTGGCGAAGCGGCTCGGGCTGACCCAGGCCGCCGTCCGCCGCCATCTCGACGCCCTCCTCTCCGACGATGTCGTCGAGGCCCGCGAACAGCGGGTGTACGGGGCGCGGACCCGCGGGCGTCCGGCCAAGGTGTTCGCCCTGACCGACTGTGGCCGGGACGCCTTCGACCAGTCGTACGACAAGCTCGCCGCCGACGCGCTGCGGTGGATCGCGGAGACCTCGGGCGACGAGGCGGTTCTCGCCTTCGTCCGCGCCAGGACCGCCGCCCAGTCGGAGGCGTACCGCGCGGCGATCGAGGCCGCGGACCCCGTGGCGCGCACCGAGGCGCTGGCCAAGGCTTTGTCGGCCGACGGGTACGCTGCTACGGCGCGAAGCGCGCCGGGCCCACGGCAGGGCGAGCAGCTGTGCCAGCACCACTGCCCGGTCGCCCATGTCGCCGAGCAGTTCCCGCAGCTGTGCGAGGCGGAGACGGAAAGCTTCTCCCAGCTGCTCGGGACTCATGTACAGCGTCTGGCCACCATCGCCCACGGTGACGGTGTGTGCACGACGTTCATTCCGCGCAGCGGCCCCTCAGCCGCACAGACCACCACATCAGCATCTGCAAGCACGGCCGGGAGGAACCCCGCATGACGCTCCCCACGGAGACTGCCCACCCTGAGCTCGAGGGTCTGGGTACATACGAATTCGGCTGGGCCGACTCCGACGCGGCAGGCGCGGCGGCCAAGCGCGGCCTCTCCGAGGCTGTCGTACGTGACATCTCGGCGAAGAAGAACGAGCCCGAGTGGATGCTGAAGCTCCGCCTCAAGGGCCTGCGGCTGTTCGACAAGAAGCCCATGCCGAACTGGGGCTCGGACCTGTCGGGCATCGACTTCGACAACATCAAGTACTTCGTGCGGTCCACCGAGAAGCAGGCGGAGTCCTGGGAGGACCTGCCCGAGGACATCAAGAACACGTACGACAAGCTCGGCATCCCGGAGGCGGAGAAGCAGCGCCTGGTCGCCGGTGTCGCCGCGCAGTACGAGTCCGAGGTCGTCTACCACCAGATCCGTGAGGACCTGGAGGAGCAGGGCGTCATCTTCCTCGACACGGACACCGCGCTGAAGGAGCACCCGGAGCTCTTCAAGGAGTACTTCGGCACCGTCATCCCGGTCGGCGACAACAAGTTCGCCTCGCTGAACTCGGCCGTGTGGTCCGGTGGCTCGTTCATCTACGTGCCGAAGGGTGTCCGCGTCGACATCCCGCTGCAGGCCTACTTCCGTATCAACACGGAGAACATGGGCCAGTTCGAGCGGACGCTGATCGTCGTCGACGAGGACGCCTACGTCCACTACGTCGAGGGCTGCACCGCGCCGATCTACTCCTCGGACTCGCTGCACTCCGCCGTCGTCGAGATCATCGTGAAGAAGGGCGGCCGCTGCCGCTACACGACGATCCAGAACTGGTCGAACAACGTCTACAACCTGGTCACCAAGCGCGCCGTGGCGTACGAGGGCGCGACCATGGAGTGGGTCGACGGCAACATCGGCTCCAAGGTCACCATGAAGTACCCGGCCGTCTACCTGATGGGCGAGCACGCCAAGGGCGAGACGCTCTCCATCGCCTTCGCGGGCGAGGGCCAGCACCAGGACGCCGGATCCAAGATGGTCCACATGGCGCCGAACACCTCCTCCAACATCGTCTCCAAGTCGGTGGCGCGAGGCGGCGGCCGTACCTCGTACCGCGGTCTGGTCGAGATCGGCGAGGGCGCCGCGGGCTCCAAGTCCAACGTGCTGTGCGACGCGCTCCTGGTCGACACGATCTCCCGCTCCGACACGTACCCGTACGTGGACGTCCGTGAGGACGACGTGTCCATGGGTCACGAGGCCACTGTCTCCAAGGTCTCCGAGGACCAGCTCTTCTACCTGATGAGCCGCGGTCTGACCGAGTTCGAGGCCATGGCCATGATCGTGCGCGGCTTCGTCGAGCCGATCGCGCGCGAGCTGCCCATGGAGTACGCGCTTGAGCTCAACCGGCTGATCGAGCTGCAGATGGAGGGTTCGGTCGGCTAGCACAGCCTGACGACCGAATCCCCGACTTTTGACAGAGAAAGCGAGCACTACGACAGCCATGGCTGAGGCTCAGAACATTCCGGCGGGGTCCACCACCACCGGGTCCATCGCGGTGGCCGCCGAGTCGACCGTCGCCACGCGCATGAGCGCGCCCCCGTCCTTCGACGTCGCGGACTTCCCGGTCCCGCACGGCCGCGAGGAGGAGTGGCGGTTCACGCCGCTGGAGCGGCTGCGCGGCCTGCACGACGGCACGGCCGTCGCGACCGGTGGCGCCGTCAAGGTCGAGATCGATGTCCCCGAGGGCGTCACCGTCGAGACCGTCGGCCGCGACGACGCGCGGATCGGCCGGGCCGGCACCCCGGTGGACCGCGTCGCCGCCCAGGCGTACTCGTCCTTCGAGAAGGCCTCGGTCATCACGGTCGCCAAGGAGGCCGTGCTTCCCGAGCCGATCCGGATCGCCGTGCACGGCGAGGGCGGTGTGGCCTACGCCCACCAGGTCATCGAGCTGGGAGCCTTCGCCGAGGCCGTCGTCGTCATCGACCACACCGGTGACGCGGTCGTCGCGGGCAACGTCGATTACGTCCTCGGTGACGGCGCCAAGCTCACCGTCGTCTCCGTCCAGGACTGGGACGACACCGCCGTCCACGCCGCCCAGCACAACGCGCTGATCGGCCGGGACGCCACCTTCAAGTCGATCGTCGTCACCTTCGGCGGCGACCTGGTCCGCCTCCACCCGCGGGTCTCCTACGCGGGCACCGGTGGCGAGGCGGAGCTCTTCGGTCTGTACTTCACCGACAAGGGCCAGCACCAGGAGCACCGCCTCTTCGTCGACCACAACACCCCGCACTGCAAGTCCAACGCCGTCTACAAGGGCGCGCTCCAGGGCGACGGCGCGCACGCGGTGTGGATCGGCGACGTGCTCATCCAGGCCAGGGCCGAGGGCACCGACACCTACGAGATGAACCGCAACCTCGTCCTCACGGACGGCGCGCGGGTCGACTCGGTGCCTAACCTGGAGATCGAGACCGGCGAGATCGTCGGCGCCGGACACGCCTCCGCGACCGGCCGCTTCGACGACGAGCAGCTCTTCTACCTGATGTCCCGCGGCATCCCGGCCGAGGATGCCCGTCGGCTCGTCGTGCGCGGCTTCTTCGCCGAGCTGGTCCAGCACATCGGTCTGCCGGACGTCGAGGCCCGTCTGCTCGACAAGATCGAGGCCGAGCTGAAGGCTTCCGTCTGATGGCCTTCGTCAAAGTCTGTGCGCTGAGCGAGCTGGAAGAAGACACCCCGAAGCGGGTGGAACTCGACGGAACGCCGGTCTCTCTCGTCCGCACCGAGGGCGAGGTGTTCGCGATCAACGACATCTGCTCGCACGCGAACGTCTCACTGTCCGAGGGAGAGGTCGAGGACTGCATGATCGAGTGCTGGCTGCACGGCTCCAGCTTCGACCTGCGCACCGGCAAGCCGTCCGGCCTTCCCGCGACGCGCCCCGTCCCCGTATACCCCGTCAAGATCGAAGGGGACGATGTGCTCGTCTCCGTCACCCAGGAGTCCTGAGTCACCCATGGCAACGCTTGAAATCCGCGACCTGCACGTCTCCGTCGAGGCCGACAACGCCACGAAGGAGATCCTCAAGGGCGTCGACCTGATCGTGAAGCAGGGCGAGACCCACGCCATCATGGGCCCCAACGGGTCCGGCAAGTCGACCCTCGCGTACTCCCTCGCAGGTCACCCCAAGTACACGATCACCAGCGGCACGGTGACCCTGGACGGCGAGGACGTCCTGGCGATGACCGTCGACGAGCGCGCCCGCGCCGGCCTCTTCCTGGCCATGCAGTACCCGGTCGAGGTCCCCGGTGTCTCGGTCTCCAACTTCCTGCGTACCTCCGCCACCGCCGTCCGGGGCGAGGCGCCCAAGCTGCGTACGTGGGTGAAGGAGGTCAAGGAGACGATGGCCGACCTCCAGATGGACCCCGCGTTCGCCGAGCGCAACGTCAACGAGGGCTTCTCCGGCGGTGAGAAGAAGCGCCACGAGATCCTTCAGCTGGAGCTTCTCAAGCCGAAGGTCGCGATCCTCGACGAGACCGACTCCGGCCTGGACGTCGACGCCCTGCGCGTCGTCTCCGAGGGCGTCAACCGGGTGCGCGAGAGCGGCGAGGTCGGCACGCTGCTGATCACGCACTACACCCGGATCCTCCGTTACATCAAGCCCGACTTCGTGCACGTCTTCGCCAACGGCCGTATTGCCGAGTCCGGCGGCGCCGAGCTCGCCGACAAGCTGGAGAACGAGGGCTACGAGGCATATGTGAAGGGTGGCGCTTCCGCGTGACACAGCTGCCGGGGCTCCTCGACACCGAGGCGATCCGCAAGGACTTCCCCCTGCTGGATCGTACGGTCCACGACGGGAAGAAGATCGTTTACCTGGACAGTGCGGCGACTTCGCAGAAGCCGCGCCAGGTCCTCGACGCGCTCAGCGAGTACTACGAGCGGCACAACGCCAACGTCCACCGCGGCGTGTACACGATCGCGGAGGAGGCCACGGCGCTGTACGAAGGCGCCCGCGACAAGGTCGCCGCCTTCATCAACGCGCCGAGCCGCAACGAGGTGATCTTCACCAAGAACGCCTCGGAGTCGCTCAACCTCGTGGCCAACATGCTCGGCTGGGCCGACGAGCCCTACCGGGTGGACCACGAGACCGAGATCGTCATCACGGAGATGGAGCACCACTCCAACATCGTGCCGTGGCAGCTGCTCGCGCAGCGCACCGGTGCGAAGCTGAGGTGGTTCGGCATCACCGACGACGGCCGCCTCGACCTGTCCGACATAGACGAGATCATCACGGAGAAGACGAAGATCGTCTCCTTCACGCTGGTCTCCAACATCATGGGCACGATCAACCCGGTCGAGAAGATCATCCGCCGCGCCCAGCAGGTCGGCGCGCTGGTCTGCATCGACGCCTCGCAGGCCGCCCCGCACATGGTGCTCGACGTGCAGGCGCTGCAGGCCGACTTCGTGGCCTTCACCGGCCACAAGATGGTCGGCCCGACCGGCATCGGCGTGCTCTGGGGACGGCAGGAGCTCCTGGAGGACCTGCCGCCGTTCCTCGGTGGCGGCGAGATGATCGAGACCGTGTCGATGCACTCGTCGACATACGCCCCGGCGCCGCACAAGTTCGAGGCGGGTACGCCCCCGATCGCGCAGGCCGTCGGCCTCGGCGCGGCCGTGGACTACCTCTCGGCGATCGGCATGGACAAGATCTTCCAGCACGAGCACGCGATCACCGAGTACGCGGTGAAGCGCCTCCTGGAGGTCCCGGACCTGAAGATCATCGGTCCGTCCACCGCGGAGGACCGCGGCGCCACGATCTCCTTCACGCTCGGCGACATCCACCCGCACGACGTGGGCCAGGTCCTCGACGAGCAGGGCATCGCGGTCCGGGTCGGACACCACTGCGCACGGCCGGTCTGCCTGCGGTACGGAATTCCTGCGACGACGCGAGCGTCGTTCTATCTGTACTCCACGCCCGCCGAGGTCGACGCCCTGGTGGACGGTCTGGAGCACGTACGGAACTTCTTCGGCTGAGGGTTGACTGGTGAAGCTTGATTCGATGTACCAGGAAGTGATCCTGGACCACTACAAGCACCCCCACGGGCGCGGCCTGCGGGACGGCGACGCCGAGGTGCACCACGTCAACCCGACGTGCGGAGACGAGATCACGCTCCGGGTGAAGTACGACGGCGAGACCATCGCCGATGTGTCGTACGAGGGCCAGGGCTGTTCCATCAGTCAGGCCAGCGCCTCCGTGCTGAACGAGCTGCTGGTCGGCAAGGAGCTGGGCGAGGCGCAGAAGATCCAGGAGACCTTCCTGGAGCTGATGCAGTCGAAGGGCCAGCTCGAGCCGGACGACGCGATGGAGGAGGTGCTGGAGGACGCGGTCGCGTTCGCCGGTGTCTCGAAGTACCCGGCCCGGGTCAAGTGCGCGCTGCTGAGCTGGATGGCGTGGAAGGACGCGACGGCGAAGGCGCTGTCCGAAGGGAAGATGGCATGAGCGATCACGGTACGCCAGAAGTACTGACCACCAAGCCGGCCTCCGAGGAGGAGGTCCGCGAGGCGCTGTACGACGTCGTCGACCCCGAGTTGGGCATCGACGTCGTCAACCTGGGCCTGATCTACGGCATCCACATCGACGACGCCAACATCGCCACCCTCGACATGACCCTGACGTCCGCGGCCTGCCCGCTGACCGATGTCATCGAGGACCAGGCGAAGTCCGCGACCGACGGCCTCGTCAACGAGCTGCGGATCAACTGGGTCTGGATGCCGCCGTGGGGCCCGGACAAGATCACGGATGACGGACGCGAGCAGCTGCGCGCGCTCGGCTTCAACGTCTGATCCTCTGCGCTTCCGAACGGCCCCCGGCTCGCGCCGGGGGCCGTTCGGCGTTGCACAGCTGATCACGGACGCCGGCTCGGCCGATCTGCACGGCGGCGGCACGGAGGCGAAGGACCTCGACCACGCCGAGTGGAAGAAGTCCCGCTCCGTCTGGTTTACCGTCAGCAGCTGACGGACGAGCGCGGCTTCGCGATTCGGTGTGGCCAACGGCCATGACCGCAGGGCAGGCTGGTGGTCATGGCCGTTTCCTTTTACTCCATCGTCGTCGACGCCCACGATCTGCCGTCGCAGGCCCGGTTCTGGTGCCGGGTGCTCGACTGGACGGTGCTCTTCGAGGCCGACGACGAAATCGTCATCGGCGCCGACAAGGACGCCGTGCCCGGCATCACCTTCGTCCCCGTACCGGAGGAGAAGACGGTCAAGAACCGGCTGCACATCGATCTCGCCCCCGACGACCAGGCCGTGGAGGTCGCGCGGATCATCGGCCTCGGGGCCACCCGGGTGGACGTCGGCCAGCCCGCCGATGCGGGCTGGGTGTTGCTGGCGGACCCCGAGGGGAACGAGTTCTGCGTGCTGAGCCCGAAGAACTCGCTCATCGACTGAGCGGCGCGACCCGCGCTCACGGACCGAACTGCGGGGGCGCGGCGGCTGCTTCGGCGAGGACCGGGCCCAGGTTCTCGTTGCGCATCCGCCGGTCCACGTACAGCAGCCCGATCACCAGCTGCGGGAACGTCGCCGAGACGAGCTGGCCGATCAGCTGGCCCAGCAGCATGGCCACCATGTAGCCGCTCACGGCGACGATGACGGCCGCGACGCTCGGGTCGGAGTCCAGGTTCGCTGTGCTGATCATGCCCGAGAACAGGCCGAGGAACGAGAACGGCATCTGGATGATGTAGCTCCCCACCGCCGCCATGATCAGCGCCAGCAGCGAGATGCCGAAGATCCGCCACCAGTCGCCGCGCACCAGCTGCGAGGAGCGGCGCAGCGCCGCGACCGGGCTCTGTCCCTCGAAGACGACGGCGGAGGGGGCCAGGGAGAACTTCACCCAGAGCCAGGCCGCCAGCGGGAACGTCGCCAGGGCGCCGAGGAGGCCGAGCGAGATCAGCGCCGCGGCGCCGGACCCGGCATCCAGGCCGACGGCCGCGACGATGGCGGACACCATGCCGACAATCATGAAGACCAGTGGGATCAATGTGATCAGCCCGGTCAGGATCACCGTGCCGATGACCGCCGGTACGCGGGCCCAGGCCCGGCGCCAGATGATGCCGAACGTCGTCCGCCGCCCCAGGACCGCGTCCTGCAGGACCGCCGGTACGGTCGCGTACATCATGGCGGTGCCGATCATGAGCGACAGAAGGGCGACCAGCCAGACGGCGCCGAAGGCGATCATCAGCGGGGTGATGTCCTCCGTGGGCGCGCTCTCCTCGGCGGAGAGCGCGACGACCCGGTGCAGATGGTCGCTGACCGCGGAGTACGCGATCGCGACCGCCGCGCCGACCACGACGACGGCCCCGCCGTACACGGCCGCACCGATGCCGAAGAGCTGCTTCCAGTAGCGGCCCATCGTGGAGAACGCGCCGCTGAGGATGTCCCCGAGGCTCAGCGGCGCGAGCGGTATCACCCCTGGCTTCGGCGGCGGCATCCAGCCGCCCCATCCCGGCGGTCCGGGGGGTCCTCCGTACGGCGCTCCTCCGTACGGAGGACCCCCGGGACCGCCGCCCCACCCTGCGTCCTGCGTCACTGCTGCTCCGTCGTGTCGGGGTCCATGTGCTGGCCGGGACACGGTAGCGCTCCTGGTGGGGCGGCGGATCCCTTCTGCGCACCCAGGTATGTGTACGAGCGTACGCAACGATGCGTACACTCGTACACATGGGATACGGACTGCTGGCCGCGGCCATAGCGGCGGAGGTGGCCGGGACGACGGCCATGAAGTACAGCGAGGGCTTCACCCGGCTCTGGCCCTCGCTCATCACCGTCGCCGGCTATCTGCTCGCCTTCTCGCTGCTCGCGCAGACCCTGAAGACGCTGTCCATGGGCACCGCCTATGCCATCTGGGCCGGGATCGGCACGGCGGCGGTCGCCGCCATAGGGGTTCTTTTCATGGGCGAGTCCGGAAACCTGGTCAAGGTGGCGGGCATCGCGCTGATCATTGCCGGTGTGGTCGTGCTCAACCTGGGGGGAGCGCACTGATGGTCCGCCGGTACGACCCCGAGCGGCGCGGCCGCATCATCGATGCGGCGATCCGGGTGGTCGCTGCCAAGGGCATCGCGGGGCTCAGTCACCGTTCCGTCGCAGCCGAGGCGGATGTGCCGCTCGGCTCGACGACGTATCACTTCGCCTCGCTCGACGAGCTGCTGGTCGCCGCGCTGCGCCGCGCGAACGAGAAATTCTCCCGGGCCATGCGGGAGAGCGAGGCCCTCCTCGCCCCGGACGCGGATCTCGCCGAGGCGCTGGCCCGGCTGCTGGGGGAGTGGTTCTCCGGCGGGCGCGGGCGCCTGGAGCTGGAGTACGAGCTCTACCTCGCGGCGCTGCGCCGGCCCGTGCTGCAGCCGGTCGCCGCTGAATGGACGGATGTCACCGCCGAGCTGCTGGCCGGGCGCACCGACCCGGCCACCGCGCGGGCACTGATCGCGCTGATGGACGGGATCTGTCTGCAGGTGCTGCTGACGGGCGGGAGCTACGACGCGGCGTACGCGCGGGAGATGCTGGCGCGGATCATCGGCTGACCGCGTCGGCCGCCCCGGGGCGTCGACGGGTTCGGCGGTGGGCGGCCCCGGGCGGGCGCCGGGATGTCAGCGGCGGACCGCCGCCAAGGCCGCCTGCACGCTCGCCTCGATGTCCGTGATCGGATACAGCGCCTCGCGGACCGTCCGGTCCCGGTCCACCACCAGGGTCAGCCGCTTCAGCCGGCTGACTCCCGCCGCCCGGAACGTCGGCAGTCGCAGCGCCGCCGCCAGCTCCAGTTCCGCGTCGGACAGCAGCGGGAAGCGCAGCCCCTCCGCGTCCGCGAACGCCCGCTGTTCGTCCGGGCGTTGGGTGGACACTCCGTGCACCGTCGCTCCCGCCGCGGTGAACTCGGCCAACTGGTCGCGGTACGTGCAGGATTCGAGGGTGCAGCCGCTCGCGCCCGGGATCTCGGCCCAGCCCCGCGGGTAGGCGTCCCGGCGGGCGTACGCGCTGGGGAAGCAGTACAGGACGGTGTACGGGGTGTCGGCGACCGGGTCGCGCAACATGCCGTCGTAGTCGAGGAGTTGCAGCTCCGGCAGGCGGGTGCCCACCAGGGCGTGCACCCGCGCCGCCTCCTTGGACGTCTCCGTGGCCGTCGCCATCGTCTCCCCGTCTCCCCTCACCCAGGTGTCGCCCCAGTCCTGGAGCGCGATCAGTACCGGCAGCAGCGCGCGGCCGCGCGGGGTGAGCCGGTACTCGTACCGGGCCGGGCGGTCCTGGTACGGATCCCGGGACAGCACACCCGCGTCCACCAGCAGCCGCAGCCGCTCGGTGAGCACCTTGCGGGACATGCCCAGCTCGTGCTGGAGCGCGTCGAAGCGGTGCACCCCGCGCGCGGTGTCGCGCACGATCAGCAGGGTCCACCAGTCGCCGACGACATCGAGGGCCTGGGCGATCGCGCAGTCGGCGTCGGACAGGCTGGTGCGCTGTGGCATGACGTCGTCTTCTTCCGTTCTTGCTCGTGCCGAGGCCGCCCCTTACGGCCTGCCCCACGACAGGGAGTGGGCTCCCGACCATGGGGGAGGCCGTTACCGGATTGACCTGCGGAAAGCATGCTGCCATAGTCCGTTCCCAAAAGGAACTCGCTGGGGAGGGTGCTGCGGATGAGGATCTTCGGGATGGTGCGAGCCTTTACGCGGGGGCGTCCATCAGCGGCCAGGTGCCGGCCCCGCCGCTCGGCGGCGCGCTCTACGCGGCCGCGCCCGAGCTGCTCTGGCCGGTGTGCGCGGTGCTGGCCGGCGGTGCGGGGGTGGCGGTGCTGGCGGCGCGGCGGCTGCGGGGGCCGGTGCGCGTGGTGGCCCCGGCGCGGACTCCGGTGCCCGAGCGGCAGGCGCAGCCCGGCTGACCGAGTGGTCCGGGCGGGTGGGGCCCTCGCGACCATCCGGCGGGACCGGTTGGCTCCGGCGGGGCCCTGCCGGTTAGGTTTCGTGTCATGACCGACACGACTTCCCGCACCACCGGCGCCGTCGCCGCCGGCCTCGCCACCATCGCCGGCGACGGTTCCGTTCTCGACACCTGGTTCCCTGCCCCCGAGCTCTCCGCCGAGCCCGGCCCGGCCGGAACCGAACGGCTCACCCCCGACCAGGCCGTGAACCTCCTCGGCGAGGGCGCGGCCAAGGCCGTCGGCGTGGACGCCCGCCGCGGTGTCGAGGTCGTCGCCGTGCGCACGGTCATCGCCTCGCTCGACGACAAGCCGCTCGACGCCCACGACGCGTACCTGCGCCTGCACCTCCTCTCGCACCGTCTCGTCCAGCCGCACGGCCAGAACCTGGACGGCGTCTTCGGCCTCCTGACCAACGTCGCCTGGACGTCGCTCGGTCCGGTCGCCGTCGACGACCTGGAGAAGGTGCGGCTGAACGCCCGCGCCGACGGCCTGCACCTCCAGGTCACCTCGGTCGACAAGTTCCCCCGGATGACGGACTACGTCGCCCCGAAGGGCGTCCGGATCGCCGACGCCGACCGGGTCAGGCTCGGCGCGCACCTCGCCGCCGGCACGACGGTCATGCACGAGGGCTTCGTCAACTTCAACGCCGGCACGCTCGGCACGTCGATGATCGAGGGCCGCATCTCCGCGGGCGTCGTCGTCGGCAACGGCTCCGACATCGGTGGCGGTGCCTCGACGATGGGTACCCTCTCCGGCGGCGGCAAGGAGCGCATCGTCATCGGTGAGCGCTGCCTGATCGGCGCCGAGGCGGGCGTCGGGATCGCGCTCGGCGACGAGTGCGTCGTCGAAGCGGGGCTGTATGTCACCGCGGGTACGCGCATCACCCTGCCGGACGGCCAGATCGTCAAGGCGCGGGAGCTCTCCGGCGCCTCGAACATCCTCTTCCGCCGCAACTCGGTCACCGGCGCCGTCGAGGCCCGCCCGAACAATGCGGTGTGGGACGGCCTCAACGAGGTCCTGCACAGCCACAACTAGCGTGTAGCGGCGAGGAGTTCCTCGTACGCCTTCCGCAGCCCGTCGGCCGCCTCGCGCCCGGCGGGCTGCAGCGGTTCCCGGACCGGTCCGGCGCCGAGCAGCGCCTTGGCCGTCACGGTGCCGGGCAGCCCGGACGACATCATCAACTCGGCCAGCGGAACGGTCAGCCGGTTGAGCCGGGCCGCCTCGGCGGTGTCCCCGGCGTCGAAAGCGTCCAGGACCGCCCGCAGCTGCCGGGGCGCCACATTGGCGACCGTACTCACATAGCCCGCCGCGCCCACCGCGTACAGCGGCAGGTTGAGCTCCTCGCAGCCCGAGTAGTACGAGAGCGAACCCGCGCCGATCACCTTCGTCGAGCCGAGCAGGTCGTACGCGCAGTCCTTCACCGCCACGATGCGCGGATGGTCCGCGAGCCGCAGCAGGGTCTCCGGCTCGATGCGGGTGCCGGTGCGGCCGGGGATGTCGTACAGCATCAGCGGAACGCCGGTCGCGTCGGCGACGCGTCTGAAGTGTGCCTCGACGGCGGGCTGCGGCGGTCTGCTGTAGTAGGGCGTCACGACCAACAGGCCGTCCGCGCCTGCCCGTTCGACCTGCCGGGCCAGCTCGACGGTGTGCCGGGTGTCCGCACTGCCGACCCCGGCGACCAGCGGCACACCGGCGCCGACCGCCTCACGGACCGCGCGCAGCAGCGCGGTCTTCTCGGCGTCGGTGGTGGTCGGGGACTCACCGGTGGTGCCGCTGAGCACCAGGCCGTCACAGCCGTCGGCGACGAGACCGGCGGCGTGGGTCCCGGCAGCGTCCAGGTCCAGTTCGCCGTCGGCGGTGAACGGCGTGATCATGGCGCAGAGGGCGCGGCCGAAGGGGGCTGCGGGGGTGGCAGGGGCTTCAGGGACTGTCATGTCCGAAGTGTCCGCCGCCCCGACCGTGAAGGTCCACTTAGTTCTGCTTGAGGTGAAGGGGAAGAAATGCTCAACCATTGGCGTGGGGCCGGGACCGCGGTCTGGCATGATCGAACGCCTATGCGGCAGGCCGATACGGGGGCGGGTGCACGGGTATGCGGGGACCGGCGGGTACGAGGACGGGCACCGGAGCGCGGAGACGGGCGGTGGCCGCCTGCCTCGCCGCCGGGGCGCTGGCTCTGACGCTGTCGGGATGCGCCGGATTTCTCGTACCGGCGGGCGAGGGCGAGCCGGAGCCGACTCCGAGCGCGTCGTACACGCCGGACGTGCACGCGGACAAGCTGGATCCGTCCGACCTGGCCATCGCCCCGTCCCCCGACCGGCCGCCCACAGGGGACGCGCCCGGCCCCACACCCACCCCGAGCGCTGTCGCCACGGGCGACTGCCCGTCCTCCGGCGTCGTCGTGGACATGGGTGAGGTGCAAGCGGCGCTGGGCCACCGGGCCGTGTCGCTCACCCTCACCAACTGCGGCAGCAAGCCGTTCCGGGTGGACGGCTACCCGTCCGTACGGGCCCTGGACGACGAAGGTGATCCGTTGCCGGTCCCGGTGAACCCGGGCTCCTCGTACATGGGGACCGACCGGGGGCCGAAGGAGGTCATGCTGAAGCCGGGGAAGACGCTGAACGCACTGCTCGCCTGGGTGTCCACCCCGACCGGCGGCGACCTCATCGAGGGCGACGCGCTGGAGATCGCACCGGCCCCGGGGCTGGAGGCGCGCACGTTCCCGCTGGAGGGGAGCGACGTACGGCTGCTTGACGAGCTGAACATGACCGCCTGGCGAGCCGTTTCGCCCCAGTAGTGCCCCGGGCGGGGGTCAGAGGGCGAGCTTGAAGCCCTCGTGGCTGCGGGCGAAGCCCAGCGACTCGTAGAACCGGTGCGCGTCCGTGCGCCGCTTGCTGCTGGTCAGCTGCACCAGCCCGCACCCCCGCAGCCGGGCCCGGTCGACGGCCTGCTTCATCAGCTCCCGGCCCAGCCCGCCGCCCCGCCGGTCCGCCCTGATCCGTACCGCCTCTATCAGCGCCCGCTCCTCGCCGTGCCTGCCGAGCCCCGGTATGTACGTCACCTGCAGGCAGCCCAGCACGGTGTCGCCGTCCACCAGAACCAGCATCTCGTTGCGCGGGTCGCTCTCGATGGCGGCGAAGGCCTTCTCGTACGCCTCGTCGACCACGACCGAGGCCGGGTCGGCGACGCGCTCCTCGTCGGCGAGGAGCGCGAGGACGGCGGGCAGGTCGGGGCGGGTGGCGACGCGCAGGATCATGCCCCGGAGTCTGGCACGGGCGCCGGAGAGGTCAGTAGCCGGATATTGGTGCGGCCGCGTGACCGAGCGGCACGGTGTGCGGCCCCGGACATGCCGCTCAACAGGCGCAGCAGGAACGGCGTGGGCTTGCGGGGACGACGACGGTCGGGCCGGGGTGCTCGACGGCGTGCTGCATGTGCTGCGCCGTCGGCGCCGGGGTGAACCGGGGACCCGTGAAGCCGACGGTTGACCTCAAGCGGACTTGACGTATCAGGGTGGCCGTCAGCGGTGCACCGCACGGGTGCGCCGGTGAGGAGATTCGCTGTGAGCGAGAGCGTGCAGTTCGTGTCCCGTCCCGACATCGCCCGCAACGACGTGGGCCTCGTCGAGGCCGGCACGTGGGACGTCGGCACCCCCGGGCGGCAGCGGGAGACCGTCGACGCCATCCGCAGGGCGTGGGGCAGCCGGGACTGGCCGCATCCGGGGCTGCTCGCGTACACCGTGCACGTGGGGGACGACGGGAGGACGCTGTTCCACTACGCGCAGTGGAGCGGCGAGGACGCCTGGCAGGAGTTCGTCCGCAGCGGCCGGGACGCGCGCAACGCCGACATCGACGCAGCCGTGCCCGGGATCCGGCGGCTCGGGCCGCACACGTACGAGCTCTACCGCTCCGGGGTGCGGAAGGAGGGCGTCCGTCGCGAGCCGGGGTGCATCGTGATCGTCGACGTCGAGTTCGACGGGCCGGACGCAGCGCGTCAACGGGACTGGGTGGACGGTGTGTTCGAGGCGCTCGGCACGGACCCGGCGCCGGCCCCCGGCGGTATCTCCGGGCACTTCCACGTGAGCGTCGACGGGGCCCGCGTACTCAACTACGCGGAATGGGTCAGTGCGCAGGCGCACATCGACGCGCTCGGCGCTCCCGGGGACGGCGTCGGGTCGAGGACGCCGCAGTGGGAGCGGGTGCAGTCCTATCCGGGGGTATCCGGCGGCGGCGTGCACCGCTACACACCCGCGCTCAGTCTGCGGGCCGGCGGGTAGCGGGCCAGGCGGATATTGCCCCGGCTCGCCGCCGTCCTTCTTGTCCTCGGGGCGATGGAACGCCACTGGTACGCCCGCCGCCCGCCGCCCGCCGCCCGCCGCCGGGCCGCCCGCCGCCGGGTGGCAGGCGGCGTTTGGCGGGACGGCGCCGAGCGGTCCGGGACGGTGACCGGCGCGGGCACCGGGGAGAGATCCATGCGCGCCAATCTCTTGGCTGTGTACGGAAGTTGTCAGGGTTCCCCGGGCGGCCGTTCGCCGTCTGCTGCCTGAACCAGGCGGCATCGGGCGAAAGCGTCTACGCTTGGGCGGCCTGAGTCCGACCGGCACATGAGGGTGGGAGAAGGTGCGTGCCCGAGCCCCGTGACGCCGCCCCCATTGCCGGCCGGACTGAAACCCGTCGCCCGAGGAGAACCACCTGATGTCCGCAGAGCGCCCCACCCTGCCGCCGGTACGGCTGCACACCGAGGCGGAGCTGGCACGGGACGCGCTCGTCGCGCCTCTGCTCGCCCGCGCAGTCCGGCTCGCCCGCTGGGCGGGACCGGAGACCCGGGTCGGCGCCGGTGGCGAGCTCGTCGAAGCACAGCTGCCCGCGGCGGCCGAGCACCTCGGGCTGGCGGCGGACGAGGACGGCGCGGCGGAGGCCAGTGAGGCGTGGCGGCTGGCGGTCGACACCGGGCTCCTCGACGTCCACGACCCGGAGGGCGACGCGGAGGGGGACGACGCGGAGGGGACCGTGTCCGCGGGCGAGAATCTGGGGCTGCTGACCGGCGGCTCTCCGCAGGACGTCCTCGCGATCTGGCTCGACGGCCTGGAGGCCGTGCACGCCGATGCCACCGCGCCCTTCTTCGACGACCTCGCCGACCTCGTCGGCGAGGACGGCTCGATCGACTTCGACGCCCTGGACTGGGACCCGGAGGCGGAAGCCGAATTCCTCGACGGCGTGCTCGGCAACCTGTATCTGCTCACGGTCGGCGACGCCAGCGGCAGCGAGGCACCCGTCCCGCTGCCCGCGCTCGCCGCGTCGATGATCGTGCCCGACGACATGGGTGAGCCCACCGACGACATCCTGGAGCAGGTGTCGGAGGCGATGATGCGCCTCGACGACCAGTTCCGGCTCCTCGAGCCGATCGGGCTCGTCGCCTACCGGCCGATGGACGAGGCATTGCTCGTCGAGGAGGGCGACCCGGCGGAGCCGCCCGCCGACGACGAGGACGTCAGCCGGTACGGCATGGTGAAGCTGACCCCCCTCGGTCTGTACGGCATCCGGGCCCGGATGCTGGAAGCCGGTGTCGACGCCCCCGCGATCGGCGATCTTGTCGACAAGGGCGCCGACGCGCTCCTCGGTGGCGTCGCGTACTACCCGGAGGCGGCGGCCCGCAGCGAGGTCGAGCAGTGGCTCGCCCGCCGCGGGGCGGACGGCGCCGCGGCGGGCGAGCTGCTGGACGCGGCTCGCGGCGCGGACCAGCAGGCCCCGCTCCGTCGGCTGCACTGCCAGCAGGCGCTCGCCCTGGTCGGCGCGGAGGCGGAGCCCGCGGTCCGCGCGGTGCTCGACGACCCGGAGCTGGGCGGCCTCGCCCGGGTCTGGCTCGCGGAGCGCGGTGCGGCGGACGTGCCCCCGCCGCCGGAGGCGATGATCTTCTGGCTCGCCATCGACACGATTGCCGCGCAGCTGGAAGCGGCCGGCGACCTGGACGAGCTCCAAGGGCTGGTCGAAGGGCTGTCCGGCCAGCACAGCGGCTTCTTCGACCAGGCGTGGCGGGTGGAGCACCCGGCAACGGCGGACGTCCTGGAGGCGATGGGGCGGCTGCACGGCGACAAGAAGAAGGCGAAGGACGCCCGCAAGGCGGCGTTCAAGGCACGGTCGCGGTCGGGCGGCTGAAGCCGGGCACGGCGGCCGGGGCGGGCGGCTGAGAGCCTGTCGGGTGACCTTCGATCGGAAAGCGGACGCGGTCTGGTGCGTGCGATTCCAAGGCGCCGTAAGGCCCTCGGATGGGGTCTCCCCTGCTCGAACGAAGCTGAGAGCTTGAGGAAGGAGCTACTAGGGCATTTCGGCAACGCGGGAAGCGTGCGTGCCAGGGCGTGGCCGCCCGATCAGAGGTCACCCGACAGGCTCTGAGGGAATGGCGGCGGCAGGAACTCTGTGAAGGTTCACAGGAAGCGTGCCGTTCGAAGTTGCCGTCAGTTCAACTTCCGTTGGCGCAGGGGCGGGAGCGTGAGCCAGCAACCAACCCGCCCCAGCTGCTCCAGGAGTACGTGATGCCCTTCACGCGCAGGGAATTCACCAAGCAGTCCGCCCTCACCGGCGCCGGCATCGCCCTGACGGGTACCGTCGCCGCCCTGGCCACCGCCCCCGGCGCCCTTGCCGCCGAGGATTCCCGGCAGGGCCACGACGACGACCCCGGTCACGGTCACAACGACGAGCCCGGCTACGGGCCGCTGGTCACCGACCCGAAGGGCATACTCGCGCTTCCCACCGGATTCTCGTACCGCATCATCACGCACAGCGGTGTCACCAAGCTGGACTCCGGCGAGTACACCCCCTCCAACCACGACGGCACGGCCACCTTCGAGGGCCCGCGCGGCGTCACCCTGCTGGTCAACAACCACGAGCTGAGCGGCACCCGGGCCGGCTGGGAGCACCCGGTCCCGCTCGCCGAGGGTCTCGTCTACGACCCGATCGCCGCCGGTGGCTGCACCGTCGTCGAGACCCGCCGCGATGGCCACACGGCCGAGTGGGTCGGCATCGCCGGCACGTCCACCAACTGCGCCGGTGGCGCCTCCCCGTGGGGCACCTGGCTCACCTGCGAGGAGACGGAGGACAAGGCCGGCAAGAACGGTCTGCTCAAGGACCACGGCTACGTCTTCGAGGTCGACCCGTACGACAAGCGCGCCAACCGCGACCCGCGTCCCATCAAGGCGTTCGGCCGGTACGCCCACGAGGCCGTCGTCATCGACCCCAAGCGCGGCCACGCCTACCTGACCGAGGACGCGGCCGGTCCCAACGGGCTGCTCTACCGCTGGGTCCCGCCGCACGGCTTCAAGCACGGCCGCGGCAAGCTGCGCACGCTCGCCGACGACGCCGGTGTCCTCCAGGCCACCAAGTGCTTCGACAGCAGCGGCCAGTTCGTCGACGACCTGTCCCGCGCCACGAAGATCGGCACTGTGTACGGCGTGGACTGGGTCGACGTCGTCGACCGTGACGCCAAGACCGTCTCCGTACGCAAGCAGTTCGGCAGCCAGGACGTCACCCGTGCCCGCAAGCTCGAAGGCATGTGGTGGGGCGACGGCGGCGCGTACATCGTCTCCTCGTTCGCCCGTGCGGAGAGCCCCGTCCAGCACGACGGCCAGGTCTGGTTCTACGACCCGAAGCGCCGCACGCTGACGCTGAAGGTGCTCCTCGGGGTGAACGCCGACCCGTCGAAGGACGGCGCGTTCGACGGCCCGGACAACATCACCGTCTCGCCGTACGGCGGTCTGGTCATCGCCGAGGACGGCGAGGGCATCCAGCACCTCTTCGGGGCGACCGAGAGCGGCCGTACGTACCCGATCGCGCGCAACGAGCTGAACGCGGGCACGGCTGAGAAGCCGGAGTACAGCGAGTTCACCGGGGTCACGTTTTCGCCGGACGGGAAGACGCTGTTCGCCAACATCCAGACGCCCGGCATCATGCTCGCCATCACGGGCCCGTGGAAGCGCCAGCCGGACCGGCACTGACGCCGCGCGGACTGCTCTCGGGTCTCCGATGAAAAGCTTTGGTGCGTCCGGAGGTTGATCCTCTAGAGTTCTGTCCGTGTCCAGGTGCGAAGGCAGGACCTACTTCCAAGGGGGAGATCGCGGGTTCGAGTCCCGCCGCCGGTTTTCCGACCGGTGTGGTTCAGGGGTGGAACGCCCTCGTCGGTTCCGCCGACTCTGATCTCTGGTCACAGACAACTTCATGAACTGCATGCACCTCCCGGTGCGCAGGCTGCGGCTACTTCTTCGAAACAAGTTCCGCCGTCGCCGACTCTGATCTCGGGAGGCGCAGCGTCGGCGGTGCCCGGTGCGCAGGCGACGGCTACTTCATGTGAACTGAGGGTTGCGGGTTCAAGTCCCGTCCGGCCACGGCCGGTAGCTCAACCGGGTAGAGCATCAGAAATGCCGTCGCCGCCTCCTGACCTCGGGCACCGCACGCGCTGTTCCTCCTCCGAGTGAATTCGGGGGAATTCATCATGACCCGCTTCAACACCCGTACCACCAAGCCCCGTGTCGCCTCGCCCGTGCAGTCCACCGGGCGTACCGCGCCCACCCATCAGGGCGGCCGCGGATATCTTCGCGACAACCGCTCCGAGCTCTTTCTGCTCGCGGTCGCCCATTTTGTTTCGCAGCAGACCTTTTACGAGAACGCCGAGCAGCGCGACAGCCGTTTCGCGGAGCTGGTGCGTATCCTCGCCGTCGGCGACCCCGAGTGGACCGCCGGTCTGCTGGGGTGGCTGCGCCGCGAGGGCGGGATGCGGACCGCGTCGATCGTCGGCGCCGCCGAGTACGTGAAGGCGCGGCTCGACGCGGGTGCCGAGGACGGGCCGTCCAACCGGCAGGTCGTCGACTCCGTCCTGCTGCGCGCCGACGAGCCCGGTGAGCTGCTCGGGTACTGGACCTCGCGGTACGGCCGCGCTGTGCCGAAGCCCGTCAAGCGCGGGATCGCCGATGCCGTACGCCGCCTCTACCACGCGACGTCGCTGCTGAAGTACGACACCGCGTCCAGGGGCTACCGCTTCGGCGACATCCTGAACCTGGTGCACGCCGTGCCCGACGCGGAAAAGGCAGGGCAGGGCGAGCTGTTCCGTTACGCGCTCGATCGCAGGCACCACCCGGAGGTGGCGGTTCCGCCCGCCTCGAACCGCATCCTCACCGCCCACCGGGCGCTGATGGAGCTGCCGGTCGAGGAGCGGCGGGCCGCCGTGACCGCACCCGGCGGGGCCGACCGACTGGCCGCGGCGGGCATGACGTGGGAGGCCCTCGCGGGCTGGCTGCAGGGTCCGATGGACGCCGCGGCCTGGGAGGCGGTCATCCCGTCGATGGGGGCGATGGCGCTCGTCCGCAACCTGCGGAACTTCGACGAGGCCGGTGTCTCGGACGAGGTCGCCGCCCAGGTGGCGGCGAAGATCTCCGACCCGGCCGTGGTCGCCGCATCGCGGCAGTTCCCGTTCCGCTATCTCGCGGCGTACCGGCACGCTCCGTCGCTGCGCTGGGCCTACCCGCTGGAGCAGGCGCTCGGCCACTCGCTGGCGCATGTCCCCGCCCTGCGCGGGAGGACGCTGATCCTGGTCGACCGCTCGGGCTCGATGCGGTCGCCGCTCTCGGACCGCTCCCGGCTCAACCGGGCCGACGCCGCCGCGATCTTCGGTGCGGCGCTGGCGCTGCGGGCCGACGAGGCCGATCTGGTGCAGTTCGGCACGAACAGCGCATCGGTCGCGTACCGGAAGGGCGAGTCCGTCCTGAAGGCCCTGGAGCGCTTCGGTGACCTCGGCGGCACCAACACCGCGGAGGCGGTGCGCCGGCACTTCCGGGAACACGACCGGGTGCTGATCGTCACCGACGAGCAGGCGTCGTTCTCGTACGCCGCGGATGCCACCGCGGCCGTGCCGTCCGACGTGCCCGTCTACACCTGGAATCTGGCCGGATACCGGGTCGGTCACGCCCCGTCGGGAAGCGCGAACCGCCACACCTTCGGGGGTCTTTCGGACGCGGCATTCCGCATGGTGCCCCTGCTGGAAGCGGGTAGAGACGCCGACTGGCCCTGGAATCGCTGATTACGAATCCGGCATCAGTGCGCCCCCAGGAGTGGTCGGGCATGGCGTCGGGCGTTCCCAGGGCGCATACTCAAGGTAATGAAACAGTCAGCCGGATCCCGGCGTTACCTGCCTTCCAGTCCCTTCAACCGCCCGGCCCAGGCGGCCCCACCGGTCGAATTGTTCGATGTGGGCGACAGGGTGTCGCATGACCAGTTCGGACTCGGTCGAGTTCTTGCTGTCGAGGGCGACAACGACGCAGTGCTCATCGACTTCTCGGGGCGACAGGGGAGGATCCTGAGCCCGTACTCCAAGCTGACCAAGCTCTGAGAGGGGCGGCGAGCACGCGCAGTGTCCGCGTTCCTGTCACGCTCTCCGGCTTCAGGGGCACCTGCACCCGCAGGTGCCCCTGAAGCCGTGCCGGGGGCTTTTCGCGGCCCTACAGCGCCTGGGCGGCGGGCTTGACCATGCCGCGGACGGTGCGCGACTTCACGAAGTCGCCCATCGCCGTCATTTCCCACTCGCCGGAGAACTGCTTGATCAGCTTCGCCATCATCACGCCGGTCTGCGGCTCGGCGCCGGTCAGGTCGAAGCGGACCAGCTCCTCACCGGTCGCCGCGTCGATCAGCCGGCAGTAGGCCTTGGCGACCTCGGTGAACTTCTGGCCGGTGAACGAATTGACCGTGAAGACCAGCCCGGTCGCCTCCGGGGGGATCCGGCCGAGGTCCACGACGATCACCTCGTCGTCGCCCGCGCCCTCGCCCGTGAGGTTGTCGCCGGAGTGCTTGACCGCGCCGTTCAGGATGGAGAGCTTGCCGAAGTAGCAGCTGTCCAGGTGGTTCCGGTTGGGGCCGTAGGCGATCACCGAGGCGTCGAGGTCGATGTCCTTGCCGCGGAACGCGGGCTCCCAGCCGAGCCCCATCTTGACCTGCGAGAGCAGCGGGCGGCCGCCCTTGACCAGGGACACCGTCTGGTTCTTCTGGAGGCTGACCCGGCCCTTGTCCAGGTTGATCTTGCCCGAGCCGGCGGGCGCCGGAGCGGCAGCGGGCGGCGCGGCCGGGACCGGGGGAGCGGCGATCCGCGGGTCCACGGGGGCGGCGGCGGGCACCGGGGGTGCGACCGGGGCGGGCGCGGCGGCCGGCTCCTCCTCGACCGAGACGCCGAAGTCCGTGGCGATGCCGGCCAGCCCGTTCGCATAGCCCTGGCCGACCGCGCGGGCCTTCCAGGCGCCGTTGCGGAGATAGACCTCGATGACCACGAGCGCCGTCTCGGCGCCCAGCCGGGGCGGGGTGAAGGTGGCGAGGACGCTGCCGTCGTCCGCGTTGCGCACGGTGGCGGTGGGCTCGATGCCCTGGAAGGTCTGGCCTGCCGCGTCCGGGCTGGCCGTGACGACGATCTTCTCGATGCCGGGCGGCACCGCAGCGGTGTCCACCACGATCGCGTCCGGCGCCGTGTCGCCGCCTGAGCGGTAGGTCACGCCCGGGCCCGTGGGCTGGTTGTAGAAGATGAAGTCGTCGTCGGAACGCACCTTGCCGTCGACGGTGAGCAGCAGGCCCGAGACGTCGAGCCGCACCGGGGCGGCGACGTCCACCGCCACACGGGCGGCGGAGAGAGGGATGTTCGAGCCAGGTGTCATAGCGGTCATGCACGGGGTAACGAACGACCCGGCTTTGCCGTTCCCTTACCTTCCGCCGGGTTGGTTACTGGGGTGGCTGCAAGCCGCCCGCTCGTAGCCGTGCTTGTACGCGCCGGTCCAGCGGGCCATCACCAGCTGGGCGTCCCCCGTCGCCGAGGCGCTTTCACGCCTCGGTCGATGACGGAAGCGGACCGGTGGGGGTGCCCGCCAGCCGCCCCGGCCGGTCCGTGACCAGCAGGACCGCCGTCAGCAGGCCCGCCGCACCGATGAGTGGCAGCAGCACCCGGATGTCCAGCACCGCGACCAGCCCCGCGCCGAGCGCCAGCGCCACCGCGTTCGGCACCATCATCAGTGAGTTGGCGGTCGCGCTCGTACGGCCCAGCACGGCGTCCGGCGTCTCCCGCTGCACCGCCGTCATCGCGGCGATCAGCACACACGGCAGCCCCGCCCCGATCGCCGCGCTCGCGACCAGCGCCACCGCGTCGAACGGCAGCGCCCGCACCCCCACCGCCAGCGCGAACAGGGCGATCCCGGCCGCGGTGAACACCCGCTCCGGCAGGCGCCGCAGCAGCGGACCGGCCAGCAGCCCGACCGCGATCGACCCGCCGCCCTGCACCGCGTACAGCACACCCGCGTACGTGGGGGAGTGCCCGAGCCCGTCGTCGATGACGGCGTAGAGCGCGGCTCCGTTGAGCCCGGCGCACAGCATCGTCACCGCACCCGCCAGCACCAGCGGCCGCAGCACCGGTGACCCCCACACCTGCCGGATCCCCGCCGCCAGTTCGCCCCGCCGGTCCGTGCGGGCGGGCCGGGCCGGCTCCCGTACCCGCAGCAGTGCGTAGACCCCGGCGGCCAGGGCGAACGACGCCGCGTCGAGGAGCGCCACCGCGCCGCCGCCGAACCGCGCATAGAGCCCGGCGCCGGTCAGTGGTGCGAGGAGCTTCATGCCCTCGTTCGCGATCGTCCGGAACCCGTTGAAGTCGCCGAGCAGCCGGGGATCGACGGTGTGCGCGACGAGCGCCGTCTCGGCCGCGTCCATCAGTACACCGCTCACCCCGTACAGCACGAGCACCGCAAAGAGGATCCAGATCCGCCCCGCCGAATCGATCGCGAGCAGCGAGGTGAGCAGCCCTGCCATGGCGAGATTCGCCCAGATCAGCAAGGGTTTGCGGGGCACCCGGTCGGCGACCGCGCCGAGTGCGGGACCGGTCAGCACAGGAAGCCACATGGCGAACACGGCGAGCGCCGCCAGACTGTTCGACCCGGTGAGGGACTTGACCCAGATCCCGCCGGTGAGCCACATCGCGGACGTCCCGAAGCCGGAGACCACCACCGCCGTCAGATACAGCCCGGCGTTGCGGTCCCGCAGCACCTTTCCTGCCGCCGACCCTGTCATCGCGCTCCCCGTGCCTCGTCGACCTGCGGTTCCGTTACGGACTCATGCTGGCGACTAAGGACGGGCCGGGGCATCGGGCAGATGCCCTACACCGAGGTTGCCGGAACGCGGTCAACGGCCGCAGGACCGACCTGATCGCCGTCCACAATGCGGGCGTGCCCGCCGAGCAGCTCACCTCGGGCGCCGGCTGGCCCCCGACCCTGCGCACTCGGATGCGTAGGTCTCGGGTTCGAATCCCGAAGGCGGCTCGGAATCACCCCAGGACTCACTCGCCGTGACCTGGGGTTTTTTCATGCCCTTTACCCATGCGGGCATGCGGCGGCCGGGGATCGGGACCCCGTGCGTGAGCGCTGCGTGAGCGGAGAGGTCGTCAGCCCTTCTTCGCGACCTTCTTGGCCTTGGCCTTCCTCGCACACCGACAGGACGCCATCCACCGAGCCCAGCACGCCCTCCAGTTGATCGCCGACAACTGGACCGCCGTCCAGGACCCCGCCGCCCGACCCGGCACGTCGCTCACCCGGGACATCCTCGGGGGCCTTGGACCCGAAGTCCGCTCCCTCGCCCAGCGCTTGATCACCCTGGACTGAGCCAGAGCACGCCCTCGGGGCCAGAGCAAAGACGCCGGCCCCGAGGGCGATTGCTCACGCCAGCACCTTCCGGACCGCCTCGGTCAGTGAAGTCGCCCGCACGTCGTCGGAGCCGCTGATGATGTGGTTCATCACGTAGCCGAAGGCGATGCCGTGCTCGGGATCGGAGAAGGCAAGTGAGCCGCCGCGGCCGGTGTGGCCGAAGGCGTTCGGGCCGGTCATGAGGTTGCCCTCGGTGGGGAGCATGTATCCAGTGCTGAATCGGCTCGGGATCACCATCACCTGGTCCTTCCCGCTGGCCTGCTCCTCGGTCGCCGACGCCAGGGTCTCCGGGGCGAGCAGACGTACACCGTCGACCTCGCCGATCAGGGCGGCGTACATGCGGGAGAGTGCCCGCGCGGTGCCGATGCCGTTGGAGGACGGGAGTTCGGCGGCCTGCACTTCCGGAGAGTCGAAGTCGATCGCGGCCGGGTCGGTGACCGCGAACGCCTGGTTGCTGAAGGAGTTCGGGTCGCGCCACGCGGCGACCTGTTCGCGGAGTTCCTCCGGGAGCGACTCGGCGGGGACCGTCGTGAGGTCGACGGCCGGTGGCCGGTACACCATGCGGCTGACCCGGCCGCGTTCGCTCGTCGGCAAGCCGATGAAGAAGTCCAACCCGAGAGGGCCCGCGATCTCGTCGGCGAAGAAGCGGCCCGGAGAGCGGCCGGAGACTCGGCGGATCACCTCGCCAACCAGCCAGCCCCAGGTCCGGCCGTGGTACCCGTGTGCAGTGCCCGGGGACCACAGAGGGCGCTGGGCCGCCAGCGCTGCTGCCATCGGGTCCCAGGTCAACGCCTCTGCCAGCGGAAGCGGTTGGTCCAGGGCGACCAAGCCGGCCTGGTGGGACAGCAGCCAGCGCACGGGGATGTCGGCCTTGCCGTTCGCCGCGAACTCCGGCCAGTACTTCGCCACCGGTGCGTCGAGGTCCAGCAAGCCGCGCTCGACGAGCATGTGCGCTGCGGTCGCCGTGGCTCCCTTGGTCGCCGAGTAGACCAGTTGCAGGGTGTCCCGCGTCCACGGACGACCGGTCTCCGGGTCGGCGAGCCCACCCCACAGGTCCACCACCGGACGGCCGTGCTGGTAGACACACACGGCCGCGCCGATGTCCCCGTGTCGGGTGAAGTTCTCCATGAACGCCTCACGGACCGGTTCGAACCCGGGCGCTACCTCACCGTCGATCGTTGTCATGCCACTCATCCTGGCAGCTTGGCTGCCTTCCTTGGTGGGGTGAGCCGATCTCACCCGCACGCACCTATTCGCCGCCGCTGGCGCCACGGGAAGTGACCGCCGGCCCGACCACATCGGCTTCTTGCCGTGCGAACGCAGTTCCCGGAGCGGCGCCGGGGTGGCCTACACGTGGTGGCCGTGGGTTCGGTAAGGGACGCCCAGCCGATCGCCCACCTCAGTGAGGACGTCCGGGCAGAAGTAGTACCAACGCAGGCGCGTGATGCCGCCGTCGGCTGTCTCCGCGCGCAGGACGTCCTCGACCGCCTCGGTGCCGCTGCCGTCGGTCGGGGTGGCCCACATCAGGACCAGCGGATCGCCGTCCAGCTCCCGGACTTCGGCACGCCAGCGGACGGACGTCTCCAGGCGCAGCGTGTGGTGCAGCGAGCCAGCGGCGATCTGGGCCCGCCCAACCTCATGAGCCACGCCGATCACATCGCTGACCGCGTCCTCGACGAAGAGCTTGGTCAGCCCATCCAGGTCGTACCCGGTGAACGCCGCCGCGAGAGCATCGACGGTCTCCCGGTCGGGAGCCGTGCGGCGTGCGAGCGCAGCTGCCCGCTCCGGATCGGCCAGGCGTCCGCGGCCGCGGTGCAGTGCGGCCTTGACCGCCGCCTCGGTGGTGCTCAGCATGGCGGCGATCTCCTTCAGCGGTAGGTCGAAGACGTCCTTGAGGACGACGGTGGCGCGCTCCTGGGGCGCCAAGAGGGTGGTCACCTCTGCGAGTGCATCCCGGACCTCGGCGGGGTCGGCCATAGGCGGGGCAGCGCGCTCGGACGGTTCCACGAGAAGCGGGGCCGGGCGGCGGACCTGGTCGAGGTATGCGTTCGTCGCGATCCGCACCAGTCACGCCATCGGGCGCTCGACCGGCTGATGCGTCTGCGCCGCCCGGGTGAACGCTCGGGCGAGTGCCTCCTGCGCCAGATCCTCGGCGTCCCACACGCTGCCGGTCAGGCGACGGCAGTACCGGAACAGCTCACCCCGCAGTGGTTCCAGAGTGGCCAGGAACTCACGGCGCGGAGCCTGTGCCGAAGCCAGCATGGGCTGCGGCAAACCGATGGCCGGGGACGACAGGTCGGGTTGAGGCATCGCTTCACGACTCCTTGCACGGTGACTGGCTGTACACACCGATACGACGTGACGGCCTCCCGGTCGGATACGTAGCCGAGCCAGTGACCCCGATCACTCCTCGGCTCCAGCCGACCCTTCGCCGATCAGGTGATCTGACCGTCTCAGGGCCGTGCACACAAGGCGCTCGGCTGCTGGTCCGCGCCGAGCGCCTGCATGCTCATGGCCTGATCAAGCGGCCACGTGTTGCAGCGACCGATGGAGTCCCGACCGAAGTCCGACGCCTCTCCCTCGGAGGCCGCTCGCGGACCCGCTCAGAGGCGCTCGGCATCGATGCGTACGACGAGGGTGACGCGTTCGCCCCTCGTGATCGGCCGTACGCCGTGGATGTGGTCGCGGGTGGCAGGGAAGGCGACCAGGCTGCCGCAGGGCGGCTTGATCTCCTGGGCGGGGTTCTCGAAGAAGAGCTCGCCGCCGCCGTAGGAGTCCGGCGTGTTGAGCCAGACCACGAGGGTGAGGTCGCCGCCGACGACGGGCTGTCTGTTGGTCCGGGCGCGCTCGCGCTCGATGTCGGTGACCTCGTCGTGGTGCGCGACGAAGCCGACGCCGGGACCGTAGTGGTAGACGACCGCCGGCTGGGTGGGTATCCGCTGCGGGGAGACCTCGAAGTGGCTGCGCACGTGGGCGGCACAGTGGGAGATGACCGCCTCCTCCAGGTGCGTCGGGACCTCGACGTATTCGCTCTTGCGCAGCGCTTCGTCGATGACGCCCTGGTAGGTGCGCGGGCGGGCGGTCTGGTTCTTCACATGGGCCATCAGCGCTCCGCAGAGGCTGAGGGGGATGGCGCTCTCTATGACGAGCGGTAAGCGGCTCTTCGAGGTCAAGGGGTGCTCTCCTTCCACCAACGGGTGCCTTCGGGCGAGTCCTCAAGGGTCACGCCCTGCTTGGTGAGCTGGTCACGGATCGCGTCGGCCTCGGCGAACTTCCTCGCCGCGCGGAGCCGGTCGCGTTCCTTCACGAGTTCTTCGACAGCGGTGTCGCTTTCGGCGGCGCCGGCGACGTCGAAGGTGCCAAAGAGGTTGCTAACGTCGTCGATCAGTCGCAGGGCGGCCGGCCCGGCCGGTTCGTCTGCGCGGTTCTGCTCGCGGATGTACTGGAAGAGGACGGCGAGGGCGCCCGGGGTGTCGAAGTCGTCGTCCAGGCGCTCGCGCATCTCCTTCCAGGTGTCGGTTGCGCGTGCGGTGTTCGCCGGGCTGTCGGTGTGCGTGGGGTCGATGGTCCGGGCGAAGTTCTCGACCCGGCGCCGGGCTCCCCGGGCCTGCTCCAGCGTGGAATCGTTCAGTTCCATGGAGGAGCGGTAGTGCTGGGAGAGGAACGCGTACCGCAGGGTGCGGGCGTCCGCCCGAGTGAGGGCGTCGCGGATGGTGAGGAAGTTGCCGGTGCTCTTCGACATCTTGTCGCCGTCGACCCGCAGCAGACCGGTATGCATCCAGTAGCGGGCCAGGGGCTCGATGCCGGAGGCGGCCTCCATCTGGGCGACCTCGGCTTCGTGGTGGGGGAAGATCAGGTCGACGGCGCCGCCGTGCAGGTCGTAGGAGGGCCCGAAGAACGTCTCCGTGATCGCGGTGTCCTCGATGTGCCAGCCCGGCCGGCCCGGGCCCAGCTCGGTCTCCCAGAACGGCTCGCCGTCCTTGCGGCCCTTCCACAGGGCGAAGTCGCCCGGGTTGCGCTTCCTGGCGTTGTCGTCGATGCGTGACACTGAGTCCTCGGGGCGCAGGTCGGTGCGGCCAGAGAGCTTGCCGTATGGCGGGAACGATGCCAGGTCGAAGTACCAGCCGTCATCGAGCTGGTAGGCGTGGCCGCGGGCGATGAGCCGCTTGACCTGGTCCACGATCGCGTCGATGTGGTCGTGGGCCCGCGCGTGGACGTCGACGCGCGTGTTTCCCAGGGCGGCCATGTCCTCCAGGTACTGCTTCTCGAAGAGGGCCGCGATCTCCTCCGGGGGGACGCCCTCCTCCTTCGACCGCCGGATGATCTTGTCGTCGACGTCGGTGACGTTCTGGAGGTAGGTGACCTCGTACCCGCTCGCTTCCAGGTACCGGGCGATGAAGTCGAACTGCGTGTACGTTTTCGCGTGCCCGACGTGGCTGGGGCCGTAGACGGTCGGCCCACACACGAACATCCGTACCTGGGTCTCCCGCTCGGGGCGGAACTCCTCCGTACGTCCGGTCAGCGTGTTGTGGACCTTGATCGCCATCATGCCTCCTGTGTGAGCGGATCACGCAGCGTACTGACGCCCTGACATGAGCGTCTAACTGGAACCACCGCGCTCGCCGAAGGGAACCAGCCGCGGGGCCGGCTGGTTGGTGAAGGCCGACGCCTCTTCCCCGAGAAGGTGGTGGTTGGCCTGCTGGTATGCCTTCCGCACGGCAGCGATCGCCCCGGGACTCAGGTCCATCCCGGCCGACCGGCAGAACTCCTCCAGTGCCTCGCACCGCCGCTCCAGGTCGACCATCGACAGCGGGTCGCACTGTTGGGTCTCGATCAGCAGGTTCTCCTGCTCGCCGCTGATCAGGCCGAGCGCGCCGAGGGAGTACAGCTTCCACTTCATGTTCGGCAGCAGCCGGCCCGAGCGGGCGTACAACCAGTCCACGACCTCGTCCACCGCGCCCGACAGGACGAAGTGGCCCGTCGGCACCCCGACCCGCCTCGCCATACGCAGCGGGATCTCGCGCACGTCCCAGGTGATCCGGTTGTGCAGCCGGTGGGCCTCGCTCTCCAGCCGCTCAAGCTGCTCCCGCGTCTTCTGGGAGATCAGCGCTTCGAAGGCGTTCTCGCGGTCGAACAGCGGCTCGCCCTTGTTCCCGTAGGCGTCGCACTTGTCGCTGTTCCACGTCGTGCGCGGGTCGGCCTCGTACTGGAACAGGAGCTGGTGGACGTTCACCTCCATGCGTCCCCAGGGGACTTGCAGGTAGAAGCTGAACTTCGGGATCCAAGCGGGAAGCCGGTCGCGGACCAGGGCGTACGTGTCCGTCGGCCGCGGCCTCCACTCGTCCTCCTTGAGTGGAACGTCGAGGACGACGGCCAGGTCGAAGTCGGAGTCGGTGCTGAACCGCGTGACGTTGCGGGGCGCGACCGCCGAGGAGGAAAGGACGTAGAGCGCTTGGACCTCGGGCATGGTTTTGAGCGTGTCGAGCAGGGACCCGGCCGCGGCACGGGCCTGCATTCTCAGGTTTTCCACGAGAGCTCCTGTTCAGATGATCGGACGATCCATCACGCGGCAGAGCGCTGGGACGAGCTCCAGCGCGACGCCGCCGTGGGTGCGCTGGATGTGTGCGAGGGAAGGGCTGCTGTTGCCCTCGATGACCACGGGTCCCGCAGGCGTGAGAGCGATGTCCCAGCCGATGAAGGGCACCTGCGGGAACAGGCGGGCACAGCGCGCGGCCAGTTCTCGGACCTCTCCCACGTGGGCGATCCGGTGGCCGGCGAACGGCACAGAGCTGACCCCGTGGTGCGTGTGGGCGTTGAGATACCGGTCGTAGCCGTAGCGGTCGAGTTCGCCGTCGGGGTGCACCCGGATCTGAATGCCGCCCGCAGCCGAGTTGTCCGTGGTGCTCTCGGCGCCGCCGAGCTTCAACATCACGTAGAGGACCTCTGCGGTGCCTTTGCTCAACAGGGTGATGACGCGGAAGGTGTTGAGGGCATACGGGTTCAGCACATCCAGGTCGGGGTGCTGCGGTACGTGCTCCTCCACCAGCCAGCTGCCCCACCGCCGCGCATAGGCCGGGAGGTCGAACCCGTCCTCGCCGGGCCGCGTGATCACGACGCCGGAGCCGCCGCTGGAGTAGCGGGAGGGCTTGACCACCACGCGCCCGAAGCCGGAAACGCGATCGAGGACGTCTGCCGGTGACACGGCCTCACCGTCGGATGTGACACCCACGCGGTGGTCACCGCTCGCGATCAGCGCGGGCTGCGGGATGCCGGCGGAGGCGAGGATCTTCTTGCAGGACGCCTTGTCGTCCAGGTCGACGGTGTCCCGGTTCACGCGGGGAAGGAACCGGTGGAACAGAGCGGTCTCCGGCAGGTACGAGCAGGCCCGTCCGGCGGACACCTCGCGCCGGTATCCGCCGTAGCGGAAGTAGTGGAACGGCAGGCAGCGCCACCGCGCGGAGACCTTCAGCAGATCCCCGGCGATACGGGCCATGCTCTTCCTGTCCTCGTCGCGCAGCATCGCGGGGAAGTGCTCGCGCCGCATCTGACGCACCTGGTAGGGGAGAAACCGCACGCCGGATACGCGGGGCAGAACCCGGGTGCGGAACCACTCCTCGGTCACCGCCTGGCGGTGGTTGAAGCCACGGTTCGCGGTACGGCTCATGACACGTTCCTCCGATCTCTCAGTGATCCGGGGTTCCGGCGATGGCCAGGGCGACGACCAAGGCGCTGACGGCGATGACGTAGGCGAGAACCGCGAGGCGCTGCCTCATCGAGCACGCACGACGTTGTCGGCCGCGGTCGACCACGCGATGCCGTCCTCGGGCTGGATATGGGCGATGCGGACGAGTCGGCCGCCGTGGAGCTCGTGGATGACGGCAGTCAGTTCCCCTTCGCCCTGGCTCGCGATGTCGCGGACCAGGCAGTGAAGGAGGGGATGGTTCTCACGGCCGTCCGCGTCAACCAGGGTCACCGCTCGGGCTCCTCGCGGTGGACGCGGCGGAGGAACTTCTCCCATCCGGACTCGGCGCGGGTTCGCAGGGGCGGGCTCGGCCCTTCCGGCGGCTCGGGAAGCGTGTGCTGCCTTTCGCTGGCACCGGGCGTGCGACGGGGCAGGGTCGGGCGCATCGAGACCTCCTCGAAGGGGTGGTGCAGCCCGTCACCGGCGCGAGGGACGCCGGCGACGGGCTGCGGTCCTGGGAGCCGTCCGGAGCGGGGCGGGGGAGCCGGTTAACCCGGGTGCTCAGCTCCGAACGGCGTGAGGCCCAGTGAACGGCCGTGAGCCACAGGCTCGGAACGTTTCCAGGGGGTTCCTCCAGAGAGAGAAACCCCTGTTTCTCGCACGGGGAGTAGCCTCCTGATTACCAACCTGAGGGGAGGGGTGGGATGTCTGACCCGATGGCGCTGCACCCGCTGACCTACGTGCGAGAAGGCAAGGGCTGGGGCAAGGCCGAGTTAGCTCGACGCATGCGTGAACGCGGTGCTGAGACGGGCGTACCGCTGGCCACCAACCGGACGACGGTCTGGAAGTGGGAGCAGGGACAAGAGCCTGACGCGGACGCTCAACATGTGCTCGCCGACCTGCTGGGCGTCCCCGAGGAGCACGTACGCTCAGCGTCCTGGCCCCGATGGCTGCCAGCATGGGAATCGACAGCCCTGGTGGCTCCATGGACTCCGGCCGGCACTGTGAAGGTATTCGCTGATCTGGTCAGGAGCGGGCACATGGACCGTCGGGGCTTCCTGTCCATCACCGGCGCCGCGCTGACGGGCGTCGCCGCCAACTGGGCAGCCGCACCAGAGGCGTTCGCTTCGGCATTCGACGGCGACCGCATCACCGACGCGATGGTGACCACCATCGAACAGCGTGTGGACACCCTCCGCACGCTCGATGACCAGATGGGCGGTGCTCGCCTCCTGGATCAGGCCACCAGCGACCTCGCACTGATCACCGGCCTCCTCGACCACGGGCGCTACACCGACGCCGTCGAGCAGCGCCTCTACGCCACGGCGGCCCGCGTGTCCTACCTGGCCGGATGGATGGCCTACGACAAGGGCCTTCGCTCCCTCGGCCAGCGCTACTACGTAGGCGCTCTCCGCAGCGCCCACAGCGCGAAGGACGACGGCTTCGGCGCCTTCATGCTGGCCGAAATGGGCATCCACATCTCCGACTCGGGCGACACCGCCGCGCGCGTGAAGTTGATCGACACCGCCATCGGCAACGCCCCTTCGGCTCTTCCGCCGACGGCGACCTCGTACCTCTACCTCCACCAGGCCGAAGCGCTGTCCAGAGACACCCAGCACGAGGCCGCCGGGAAGTCACTCAACCGGGCCTACGACCTGTGGGGCACACACCGTGAAGGCGACCGCCCGGACTGGCTCGGCTGGTACGGCGAGGCACAGCTTAAGTCCACCGAGGGCAAGATCATGCTGCGCTCAGGCTTCCCCGAGCGGGCGACCAGCGCCCTCGCTGTGGCGGTGGACCAGGCGGTCCCGCGCGACCGAGCCGTCCGCTCTGGTCGCCTCGCCACGGCACGACTGGCCGCCCGGGACCTGGACGGCGCCCTGGACGCCGCCAACGTCGGCCTGGAGCTGCTGGAGAACCGAGTCCGCTCCGACCGGGCACACGTCCGGCTGACGAAGTTCAGCAACTACCTCGAACCACACTCCGCGGTGCCGGCCGTACAGGAGTTCCGGGACCGCCTCCGGGTTCTCCCCTCGACTGTCTGACTGGACAGAGGTACCGATCCCCTCGCCGCAGTCCACTTCGGTCTCCCCACTGGGCTGGGGCAGGGCTCGCGCGTTTACGATGCGATCTGCCGACTGCGAACGCACACGCCGCGAGCGGAGCCGGACAGAGCGAGGATGCGCCCCATGTAAACCCGATCAGAGGGATTGCCATGAGCCTGCTGCCGACCGCCACGGGCAGCGACGTCAAGGAGCGGCAGCCCCGCGTCGCCGTGCTCCCAGTCGGCTCCTTCGAGCAGCACGGCAAGTACCTCCCGCTGATCACCGACACGGCGATCGCGTGCATCATCGTCCAGGAGATCGCCGACGCCTACCCGGTGCACCTCCTCCCGCCCCTCACCATCTCGTGCAGCCGGATCGACGACATCCGTACGTCTCTTGCTCGCTCCGGCATCCACAAGCTGGTGATCATCAACTGTCACGGTGGGAACTACGTCCTTTCTAACCTCGCCCAGGAAGCCAACGTCGACGGACCGGCAGTGTCCCTGTTCCCTCTCGGCGCCGACTGGGACCGTGCCCGCGACCACGCTGGGCTCGTGTCCAACCGGCACGCCGACATGCACGCAGGCGAGATCGAGACCTCGATCTTGCTGCACGCAGCCCCCGATCTGGTCCGAGAGGGCTACGTCGACGCGGACCACGATGGCGGGCTCCGCCCGTTGTCCAGGGAATGGGCGCGTACACCCGGTCCAGAGTGATTGACGACAACCCGCGCGCCGTACCGGGCATCGTCGGCCCCGGCGCCGGCCAGGGCTGCTGACCGACGGATCGTCAACAACCTGCCGGGACAGCGGTCGTTGCTCGTCCGCGGCCCACGGATTCCCTCGGTGCGGAGTGATCACATGGCTGCGGCAAGCGGTTAATATACCGCCGTCGTGTCCATCGCACCACACCCGTCCGAGGGGATCCCGCGTTGCGTCACCCACTGCTTCCCGCCCTGTTCTGCACCGGGCTCGTCGCCGCCACCAGCCTGCTCACCGGCACGGCCGCGACCGCCGCCGCTCCCATCCCGTCCGCCGGCCCCACCTCGGCCGCCGCCGAGGCGACTGCCCAGGCCACCGACGTACGCGAACGGCTGGACCGGATACCGGGCCTCACCGTCGTCTCGCAGACCAGCAAGGAGGGATTCCCCTACTACACCCTCACGCTGACCCAGCCGATCGACCACCAGCACCCCGACCGCGGCACGTTCGAGCAGCGCCTCACGCTCTGGCACAAGTCCGAGACCGCGCCGATGGTCCTCTACACGGGCGGCTACTCGCTCTCCAGCTCCACCCGCGAGATCACCACGCTTCTCGGTGCCAACCAGGTCAGTATCGAGCACCGCTACTTCAGCCAGTCCCGCCCCGCGACGGCCGACTGGAACGACCTGAACGTCCAGCAGGAGGCGAGTGACGAACACGCCGTCGTCCAGGCCCTCAAGACGATCTACGGGGCCAAGTGGCTGGGCACGGGCGCGTCGAAGGGCGGGATGACGCAGGTTTACCACGAGCGCTTCTACCCGGACGACCTGGACGCCGTCGTCGCGTACGTCGCACCGAACGACGCCGCCAACAACGACGACAGCGGCTACGAGAAGTTCTTCCAGACCGTCGGCACCCCCGAATGCCGGGCCGCCCTGAACGCTGTGCAGCGCGAGATGCTGGTCCGGCGGGATCGGATGCTGCCCCGCTTCGAAGCCACCGCCGAGAAGCAGGGCCTCACCTTCCAATACCTCGGATCGGCCGACCGGGCCTACGAGTTCTCCGTACTGGACCAGGTGTGGAACTTCTGGCAGAGCGGTACGTACGCCAACTGTCCGGCCATCCCTGACGCGAGGACCGCCACCGACGACGAGCTGTACACCTGGTCGCTGGGGCACGGACTCAGCCCGTACGCCGACCAGGGCAACGGTGCCGAGGGCAGCGGACCGTACTACCGGCAGGCCGCCGCCCAACTGGGCTGGGCCGACCTCAAGTTCAAGCATCTGGCCGACGTCCGCCACTACCCCGGTATCTATCAGCCCAACTCGGTGCTGCCCGCCGACATGCGGGTCGGGTACGACGGGCGCACCATCAAGGACGTCGACCGCTGGGTCGCCACTCGCGGCGAGCGGATGATGTTCGTCTACGGACAGAACGACCCGTGGAGCGCCGAGCGGTTCAAGCCGAGCAAGCACGACTCGATGCTCTTCGAGGCACCGAACAGCAACCATGGCGCCCTGATCTCCAAGCTGAAGCCCGCGGACCGGGCCGCTGCGGAGGCGACCGTGAAGCGGTGGGCGGGCCAGTGAGGGCCCACCCACCGCGGCCGATCGGTGACCCTGATTAGTTGTAGGTGATGTCCGAGGCGGTGCAGCGGCAGTACGTGCCGTCGGGGCCGCTGCCCGTCTCGGCCGGCTCTGTTGCCCGTGCAGCGGACGCACGACTTGATGGGAAGCGGGGGAGCGTCGCGCTCGCCGGTCGCCACCGCCGGAGGAAGGGTTGCCGGGTTGATCGACCTGGTCGAGCAGCTGCTCGGCGTGAAGGCCGCGTCGGCGGGGCGGTCCGTGCCGATCAGGTCCCGAACGCGCGCAACGCGGCCCGCGCCGCCCCGCACAGCTCGTCGTCCTCCGGCACGGATTCCCAGCCGCCGTGCCGGACCGGGCGTTCATCGGCGGCCAGCACGGCACGCAGGGCCGGGGCCGCCGCGGCGGCGGGTGGGCCGATCTCGGCGAGGCGGTGGACGGCCGTGATCGTCGCCCGGTAGGCGTTTCTGCCCTGCTGCAGCGGGCTCAGCAGCCCGAGCAGAGCGGGTGCCGCCTCACTGCTCTCACCCGTGATCTGCCACAGGGCGTAGCCGCACCTCAGCGGAAGCCAGCCCTCCTTGTGCTCGGGAAGCAGGGCCCGTATCCGCTCGGCGTACGGAGCCGCGGACGGGCCCAGTTCGCCGAGGAAGCCCACCACCTCCTCGCGGCCCCAGGGGGCGTCGAACTTCGGCAGCAGCACATCGAGCGCGGGTTGCGGATCGCCGGTCAACCGCCAGTACGCCACCCGCAGCTGCGGTACGGCGAAATCCTCCGCCGGTGCGTCGACCAGCGCCCGCAGACGAGGGCGCGGGACGGCGTCGGCCGCCGCCGGGCCGATCGCGGCGAGGGCGTCGAGCGCCCAGACCGCCGCATCGGTGTCCAGCAGAGGCAGCAGCTCCGGGACGGCGGGCGCGGCTGCTGGACCCCAGGCCGTCAACACCTGGCACAGGGCCCGCCGTTCGTTCTTGAGCGTCGCCGCCGCGAGTCGCCGCCGCAGCGGATCCAGCAGCTCGTCGGCGCACCCGGCCAGCGGCGCGAGGGTGTCCAGCAGCGCCAGTTGGTACATCCACCAGCCGTCGGCGTGCGACTGACGCAGGGCGAAGCCGAGCCGGCCCCCGGACAGCCGGTCCACCATGGGGCCCAGGCAGCGCCGGTCGCCGAGCCGGGCGAGCGCCCAGACCGCGGTGTCCTGCGCATCCGCGGACACCTCGTCGCCCGTACACAGTGCTGCCAGACCGTCGGCCCACGGCCGGGCGGCCTCGCCGCACATGCCGAGCACTCGCGCGGCGAACTGCCGGTTCTGCGGCTCGGTGTCGGTGAGCAGTCCTGCGACGGCGGGCAGCAGCACGGGCACGGGGGACCGCCAGGTGCTGATCACCTCGGCGGCGGTCCGCAGCGCTCCCATGCGATGCTCTGCCTCCGGGTGGCCGAGGAGCCGCAGGGACAGTTCCGTACGGGCCTCGCGGTGCGGGGGGCAGGAGGCGCAGAGGTCATGATCCGGATTCTGACAGCCGCAGCGGCCCTCCGCGCCCGGCTTTTTCACCCCTTGAGCGCCGCCTTCATCATCTTCTGCGCGATCGGCGCCGCCAGCCCGTTGCCGCTGACCTCCGAGCGGGCCGAGCCCGAGTCCTCCACGACCACGGCGACCGCGACCTCCTTGCCGGTGGACGTCGACTTCGCGTACGAGGTGAACCAGGCGTACGGCGTGTTGCTGTTGCCCACGCCGTTCTGCGCGGTGCCCGTCTTGCCGCCGACCTCCGCCCCGTCGATCCGGGCGTTGGTGCCGGTGCCCTGCTCGACGACGGTGACCATCGCGCTGCGCACCTGCTCGGCGGTCGAGGCGGAGACGACCCGCTTCGTGTCGCCGTCCGCGAAGTCCTGCAGGGTGTTGCCCTTGGAGTCCGTCACCTTCGACACCATGTGCGGGGCCGCCAGCTCACCGCCGTTGGCGAGGGCCGAGGAGACCATGGCCATCTGCAGCGGGGTCGCGGTGACCTCGAACTGGCCGATGCCGGTCAGCGCCGTCTGCGCCTTGTCCATCCCCGACGGGTAGAGGCTCTTCGAGGCGCGCACCGGGACGTCCAGCTTCTCCGTGTTGAAGCCGAACTTCTCGGCCATCGCCCGCACCTTGTCCTGGCCGAGATCGGCGGCGGCCTTCGCGAAGACGTTGTTGCAGGAGTACTGGAGCGCCGTGCGCAGCGTGGCGTTCTCGCAGGGTGCGGACGCGCTCTCGTTCCTCAGGACCGTGGTGGTGCCGGGCAGCGTGTACGGGTCGGGGCTGTCCGTGCGCTCGTCGACGGAGCTGTAGAGACCGTTCTCCAGCGCGGCCGACGCCACCACCAGCTTGAACGTCGAGCCGGGCGCCAGCGGCTGCCGCAGAGCGCGGTTGACCAGTGGCTTGTCCTGGTCGTCGAGCAGCTTCTTCCACACGTCGCCGTCGTTCGTCCCGCTGATCTTCGACGGGTCGTACGAGGGGGTGGAGACCATTCCCAGGATCTTCCCGGTCGCGGGGTCGATCGCGACGGCCGCGCCCTTGTCGTTGCCGAGCGCCTCGTACGCCGCCTTCTGCACATCCGGGTCGATCGTCGTCAGGACACTGCCGGGCGCGCTCTGCTTGCCCGTCACCACGTCGACGGGGTTCTTCAGCCGGTTGTCCGTGCCGTCGAGCACATGGCTGTAGATCCCCTCGAGCTGGGTGGCGCCGTACGCCTGCGAGCTGTACCCGGTGACGGCGGCATAGAGCTCGCCCTGCGTGTACGTGCGCTTGTACGCGAGATCGCTGCCCTGGGTCCTCTTCGATCCGGTGACCGGTGATCCGGCCACGATGATGTCGCCGAGCGGTTGCGCGTACTGCGCGATGGTTTTCCGCCGGTTGTGGTCGTCGTCTGCGAGTGCCTGGGCCTGGTACGCCTGCACCCAGGTCGCCCGCCCCAGCAGGGCGAGGACCAGCAGCAGGCAGAAGACCGAGGTGTGCCTGATTGTTCTGTTCATCCCGCTGGAGAGACGAGCGGCGGCGTCCGGCGCGTTCCCGTCTGTGCCGCTTCTCACCCATTCTTCATACTGCGCGCCACGGGGCCCGGGTCAGCCGGGCGTGATGAACCCCGACTCGTACGCCGCGATCACCGCCTGAGTGCGGTCCCTGGCTCCGGTCTTCGCCAGCACCGCCGCCACATGCGTCTTCGCCGTGGCCGGCCCCACCCGCAGCCGTTCCGCGATCTCCGCGTTGGTCAGCCCTGCCGCCATCAGCCGCAGCACCTCCGCCTCCCGTTCGGTGAGCCGGGCCACCCAGGGCGGTGCGGCGGACGCCTGCCGCCTGCCGTACTCGGCCGCCAGTCCCCGTACCGCCGACGGGAACAGCAGGGAGTCGCTGCGCGCGATCAGCCGCACCGCCTGGACCAGGTCCTCGGCCGCCGCGCGCTTCAGCAGGAAGCCCGCGGCTCCGGCGCGCAGGGCGTCGTACACATAGGAGTCGTTCTCGAAGGTGGTGACGACGACGATCCGCGGGGGCGCGTCGAGCGAGGCGAGGATCTGCTCGGTGGCGCGGATCCCGTCGATCTCCGGCATCCGTACGTCCATCAGCACCACATCGGGGCGCAGCTCCCGCACGACGGAGACGGCCTCGGCGCCGGTCGCCGCCTCGCCGACGACCCGCAGGCCGGGTTCGGCGTCGAGGATGACGCGCAGGGCTGTGCGGACCATGCGTTCGTCGTCGGCGACGACGACCCGGATGTCGGTGTTCATCGCTTCTCCTGTGCGGGGATGTGCAGGGGCAGCCGGGCGGTCAGCCGCCACCTGTCGTCGTCGTGCGGTCCGGCCTCGGCGCGGCCGCCGAGCAGGGCGGCCCGTTCGGCGATGCCGCGCAGCCCGCGGCCGCCGCCGGGCCGCACCACCGGTGCCCGCCCGGACAGCGGGTTGTCCAGAGTGATCGTCAGCTCCTTGTCGCACACCGCGATCCGCAGCTGCACCGGTGCCGCCCGCCCGCCGTGCCGCAGCGCGTTGCTCAGCCCCTCCTGCACGATCCGGTACGCCTCACGGGACACGGCGGCGGGGACCGTGCCCGGATCGCCCCGGGCGAGGTACGACACGGGGACGCCGCAGCGGGCCAGCAGCCCGTCCAGCGCGTCGAGCGCCGGTCCCGTCAGCCCGTCCTCCCCCTCGTCCCCCTGTCGCAACAGGGCCAGCACGGAGTCGAGTTCACCGACCGTGCGCCGGGTGGTCTCCTCGATCGCGGTCAACGCCTCGCGTACGAATTCCGGGTCGCTGTCCAGCACCCGGCGGGCCGCCCCCGCCTGGAGCGTCACGGCGCTGAGCGCGTGGCCGACCGAGTCGTGCAGCTCCCGGGCCAGCCGGTTGCGGATCGCCAGGTCGGCCGCCCGGCGTTCGGCGGCGGCCAGCCGGTCGTCGGGGGTCGGGCCCAGCAGCACCGGAGCGCGGCGGGCCAGCAGCGCCCCGGCCGCCGCCGCGCAGCCGGCCAGGGCGACCAGCATCGCAAGACCGGCGAACGGCGCCAGGGCCAGCACCCACGGCCGGGTCAGTGCCCGGGGCAGATCGAGCACCGCCGAGTTCCGTACGGAGGAGAAGAACGGCAGCGTCATCACGGTCACCGCGAAGGGTGTCAGCGCCAGCGTCATCCCGCTGATGACGGCGCCGAGCGCCAGATGCAGCGTGAACCAGCCCGCGGTCCGTACCCTCGCCTGCCGGGTCCTGGCCGGACCGTCGGCGAGCCGCTCCGCGGGGACACCGCACAGGGCGCGGACCGCGGTCACCGACAGCGGTCGGGCGAGCGGGAAGAGACCGGTGACCGCGGCCATCGGCAGGGCGTACGCGAACGCCGTCAGTTGCAGCGGCAGCGAGTTGAAGGCGTTGCCGTCGCGGTTGTACATGCCGACGATCACGGTGCCGACCAGGAAGTACGGCATCAGCAGCGCACCGCCGATGATCAGATGCAGCCAGCGCAGCCGGGCCTGCCGGCCGAGGAGCAGGGTCACGCGGACGGCCCGGCCGGCTTCGTCGCCGCAGCGCGTTCCGCGAAGAAGCAGGCGCCCAGGGTGGCGACCAGGATTCCGACCAGCATCTGCACAGCGTAGGTGAGTTGCATCCCGGCCGCGGGCCGGTCGGCGATGTCGTCGACCGGGCCCAGCGCGACGATGCACAGATAGCCGCCCCAGCAGCCGAGCACCCCGGAGCCGCCCCAGGCCAGCGCGAGCGGCACCTTGAGGGCGAGCGCACCGCGGCGGCGGAGGGCGAGCAGCAGGACAGCGGCGACGGTGACGGCCGTGAACACCGTGTAGACCGCTTCGAGGGCGTAGAAGTCGCTCATACGGTCCGCGATCCGGGTCTCGTTCAGACCGGCGGTCGATCCGGTCGCCCAGAGGAGATGGACGGTGCCGGGCACGAGCGCGAGCAGTGAGGCCACGACCGCGACGACCCGCAGCGCCGGTCCGGTCGGGCTCGGTGGCAGGTCGCTCAGCGTGCCCTGCCACAGATGACCCCAGCGTTCCCTGGCGTACAGGACGAACAGGGCGCCGAGGGTCAGGCCCTGGACGATGAAGCCGGTGTAGACGACGCCGTAGACCCACTCGTCGAGGAAGGGGCGCCCGTCCCCGCCGGACCCGGCGGTCGTCCCGCCGAACGCCCTCACCAGCAGCTGCAGCGGGAAGCCGGTCATGATCGGAAGCAGCAGCCCGGTCGCCACCCACATCGGCACGGTGAGCAGCCAGGCCGGGACCCGCCGTCCCCATGCCTGGGTGAGCAGCAGGGCGAGGACGACGACCGTGCAGTCCAGCAGCACCGACGCACTGTTGGCGACGAGCATCGCGGTGCGGTGGTCGAGCAGCGTGCTGCCGGCGGGGACGCCGACGTGACTGCCCGCGATCCAGGCCGCCTTGAGCGAGACGTACGGCAGGCAGGAAGCGATCGCCAGGGTGCGGAGCACGGCGCGGGCCCGGCCGGTGGGCGCGGGCAGCGCCGGTGCGGTCCGGGTGGCGGGCGCCGTCGGTGTCTGTGTCATGACATTCACGCTCGCGCGCCCCGTCCGCCCGCGCGTCCTGCCCGGCGACGATCCGTCTCCGCCGCGCGGCGGAGACGGCCCTCACCCGCCTCTCAGTCCAGCGTGAAGAGCAGTTCGTCGGTCAGCTCGCCGCGGGCGTGCGCGAAGCCCCGGTCGTTGCCCGTGACGGTGAAGCCGCACTTCTGCAGCACCCGCACCGAACCTGCGTTGTCGGCCGCTGCCCGGGCATGCAACGGCCGTTCCGGTACGGCGTCCAGCAGCGCCCGGAGCGCGGCGGTCGCGAGCCCCCGGCCCCAGTGCGGCCGGTCGATCCAGTACGTGACCTGCCGGTCGCCCTCGGACCCGTACACCCCGGCGTTGCCCACCACCTTGCCGTCGGCAAGCACCGTCCGCATCACCACGGTGCGACTGTCCAGGATCCGGGCCCAGTGGGCCTCGAACGCGGGCCGGTCGCCAGGGTCCTCACTGGTGAACGCGGCTGTCCGGACCGACTCCGGATCGGACATGTACGCGAAGAAGAGCGGCAGATCGCTGTCGCGCACCTCGCGCAGCGTGACCTCGGGCGCGCCCACGGGTCAGAGCCTGCGGGTGGCGAGCGTCAGCGGGTCCCGCGCGTCGAACAGCGCGTCCTTGACCATCTGCTCGTGCGCCGGGGTGAGCCGGGCGACCGGCACCGAGCAGCTGATCGCGTCGCGCGCCGGGGTGCGGTACGGAATCGCGACGCCGAAGCAGCGCAGCCCCAGGGTGTTCTCCTCGCGGTCCACCGCATACCCCTGCTCGCGGATGAGGTGCAGTTCCTCGATCAGCTTCTCGCGGTCGGTGAGGGTGTGCTCGGTCAGTGCGGGCAGTGTCTCCGGCAGCATCTTGCGGACCTGCTCGTCGCTGTGGGTGGCCAGCAGTGCCTTGCCGAGCGAGGTGGAGTGGGCGGGCAGCCGGCGGCCGACGCGGGTGAAGGGGCGCAGATAGTGCTGGGACTGGCGGGTGGCGAGGTAGACCACGTTCGTACCGTCGAGACGGGCGAGGTGGATGGTCTCCGTGGTGTCGTCGGAGAGCCGGTCGAGCGTCGGGCGGGCGGCCGCGACGACCTCGTCGCCGTCGATGTACGAGGTGCCGACCAGCAGCGCCCGGACGCCGATGCCGTACCGGGTCCCTGTCGCGTCGGTCTCCACCCAGCCCAGCTCGACCAGGGTGCGCAGCAGCATGTAGAGGCTCGACTTGGGGTAGCCGACGGCCTCCTGCACGGCCGCCAGCGAATGCATACCGGGACGCCCCGCGAAGTACTCGAGCAGCTCCACCGTCCGTACCGCGGACTTGACCTGTGCCCCGCCTGACTCGGCTACCGACATTGCCCTCGCCCCTTCCAGCCCACTTCTTGCCAACACTGAACGCCCGGAAATAGAGTCCCTACATATTCACGATCAGGAACTCTGTTCAGAATACCGAACAACTTCTGATGTGTGGCAGAGGACCGGAAGGAATCACGGTGGCAGCAGCACCAGTCTGGAGTGTCGACCCCCGCACCGGGAACCCGCGTGAGCAGGTTGCCGTGGAGGCTACAGCGGAGGAGGTCGACCGTGCGGTCCGGGACGCACATGCCGTACGCGATGCGCTCGCCGACCGCACCGTCCGCGCCGCATTCCTGCGTACCGCGGCGGAACTGCTCACCGAGGCCGGGGAGCACGTCATCGAGGCCGCCGACGCCGAGACCGCGCTCGGCCCTGCCCGGCTCACCGGTGAACTCGCCCGCACCGCCGCCCAGTTGCGCGCGTTCGCCGAGGTCGTCGACGAGGGCGCCTTCCTCGACATCCACATCGACCACGCGGACGCCACCCGGACCCCGCCGTGGCCCGACCTGCGCCGCTACAAGATCCCGCTCGGCGTCGTCGCCGTCTACGCGGCCAGCAACTTCCCGCTCGCCTTCTCCGTCCCCGGCGGCGACACCGCCAGTGCCCTGGCGGCCGGCTGCCCGGTCGTCGTCAAGGCACACCCGGACCACCCCGCCACCTCGGAGCTCTGCGCCTCCGTGCTGCGCCGGGCCGCCGCGAAGGTCGGGCTGCCCGAGGACGTACTGATCCTGGTGCACGGATTCGAGGCGGGCGTCGAGCTGGTCAAGCACCCGCTCGTGGCCGCTGCCGGGTTCACCGGCTCCATCCGCGGCGGACGGGCGCTGTTCGACGCCGCGGCCGCCCGGCCGGCCCCGATCCCGTTCCACGGCGAGCTCGGCTCCCTCAACCCCGTCGTCGTCACCGAGGCGGCCGCCGCCGAGCGCGGCGAGCAGATCGGTGCCGGGCTCGCGGGCTCGATGACCATGGGCGCGGGCCAGTTCTGCACCAAGCCCGGCTTCGTCCTGACCCCCGCCGGCGAGACCGGCGACCGGCTGCTGAAGGCGCTGACCGAGGCGGTCAGCGACAGCGAGGCCGCGGTCATGCTCGACCACCGGATGCGGGACGCCTTCGTCGCAGGCGTACGCGAACGGGCCGAACTCCCCGACGTGGACACCCCGGTCACCCCCGGCGCGGGCGGCGACCACACCGTCTCCGCCGGCTTCCTGACCGTTCCGGCACAGCTGCTCGCCACCGAAGGACCACACGACGCGCTCCTGGAGGAGTGCTTCGGCCCGGTCACCGTCGTCGCCCGCTACGCCTCCGAGGACGAGATCACCGCCGTCCTCTCCCGGCTCCCGGGCAACCTCACCGCCACCCTCCAGATCGCCACGGAGGGCGCCGACGCCGACGCCCCCGGACTCCTCGCGGCCCTCACCCCGCTGGCCGGCCGGGTCCTCGTCAACGGCTGGCCGACCGGAGTCGCCGTCGCCCCCGCCCAGCACCACGGCGGTCCCTACCCGGCCACCACCTCCACCTCCACGTCGGTCGGCGCCACCGCGATCGAGCGCTGGCTGCGCCCGGTCAGCTACCAGACGACCCCGGAGGCCCTGCTGCCGCCGGAGCTGCGCGAGGACAACCCGCTGGGCCTGCCGCGACGCGTCGACGGGCGTCGCGCGTGATCGCCGTTGCGGCGCCCCGGTCCGGGGCGGGGGGTTCCGTCCTCAATCTCCCCCATAGCCTTAAGGGCATGGGGGGACCCCCTCGACGGGCTTGAGGTGTCCGCCTGGCCCCTGGTGGCACCGTCGCCTGCCCGGCGGGTGGTGGCCCGGGGTCCCTCCGGGGTGTCTCCTCGAACGACGAACGTTCGGCGGGTACGCGGGGGGCCCGGGTCTTAGTTCGTCGTCCTGCGGGGACTCCCCTGCGCGGCCCCGGACCGGCCGTCGCGCGCCAGCGGACCGGTGTGCCCTCTGTCACGACCGCCGGGTCGCGGGCGCGGGTGATGCCTGGGTGGGGCCGTGCAGGGGAGTCCCCGCAGGGGCTGGCGCACGTGCCGGGTTCGTCCGCGTTGCCGGCTTCCGCGCCAGTTCTGAGGAGACGCCCCGGAGGTGCCCCGCCCACCCCACCGCCCGGCAGAGGCGGGCCCACCCCGTTGCCGGGCAACACATCCCAAGCCCGTCCGGCGCGGGCCGCCGCAACCACGGGTCGACCGGTGGCGTCCCTCCCCGCATGATCAGAACTGCCACGGCCGCCGATCTCGACGCCATTGTCCAGCTGCACACCGAGGCCCGCGCCACCTACTACCGGGGGCACCTTCCGGAGGAGGAGTACGCGGGCGCCGCGGAGGTCGGGCGCAGCCGCGGCGGCTGGTCCCGGGCGATAGACCGCCCCGACGCCACCGTGCTCTGCGCCGAGCGGGACGGCACCCTCGCCGGCGTCGCCGCCTACGCCCTGCGCGACGGAGACATGACGCTCACTCAGCTCCATGTCGCGCCGGCCCTCTGGCGTACGGGAATCGGCACCGCAATCCACACCGCCTGCGTCGACGCCTGGCAGCGGGCCGGAGTGGACAGCGCCCGTCTGGAGGTCTTCGTGCACAACACCCGCGCCCAGGCCTTCTACGTCCGGCACGGCTGGACCCCCGACCCCGCGCACCCGCGCCACGGCACCCATCTGGCGCTGCGCCTCGCGGTGGGCGGCTGACCGCGCACAGCACGACGGACTCTGGGGGCCCAGGGAGGAGCTGGTCGAGGCGGCGGCCGAACGCTGGAAGCCAACCGTCGACGGGCTCGCCCGGCTGCTTCACACGGTCGGCTCCGGGGCGGGCGAGCCGTGGAAATGGGGTCATAGCTCCTCCGGACCCATGGGTGGTGCCGCGCCTGGGGAATGAGCAGGTCCGCCTCCGTGTTCGAACTGGGGTGCGGAGGATCCCCTCCACACTGCCCGAGACCCTGGAGAGAAGAAGAGTCATGCGCGTCGAGATCTGGAGCGACATCGCTTGCCCCTGGTGCTACATAGGCAAGGCCCGTTTCGAGAAGGGCCTGGCGGGGTTCGCCCATCGCGACGAGGTCGAGGTCGTGCACCGGTCCTTCGAGCTCGACCCGGGCAGGGCCAAGGGCGACACCCAGCAGGTGATCGACATGCTGGCGCAGAAGTACGGGCGTACGCGTGAGGAAGCGCAGGCCATGGAGGCGAACGTCGCGGCCAACGCGCAGTCCGAGGGGCTCGGCTACCGGACCGAGGGGCGCGACCACGGCAACACCTTCGACATCCACCGCCTGCTCCACCTGGCCAAGGCCCGCGGCCGCCAGGACGAGCTGCTGACACTCGCCTACAAGGCCAACTTCGCCGAGGAGCGGTCCGTCTTCGACGCCGAGGTGCTGGTCGAGCTGGCCACCGAGGCCGGACTCGACACGGACGAGGCGCGTGCGGTGCTCGCCGACCCGGAGGCGTACGCCGCCGAGGTGCGGGCCGATGAACGGGAGGCGTCCGAGCTGGGCGCCAACGCCGTGCCGTTCTTCGTGCTCGACCGGCGGTACGGGATCTCCGGCGGCCAGCCCGCCGAGGTCTTCGCCCAGGCGCTCGAACAGGCGTGGAAGGACCGGCCGCTGACCGCGATCGACGGGGACGCCGCGGCGTGCGACGCCGACGGTGTCTGCGACGTCCCGCAGACGGGCAGCAACGCCTGAGCCCGCAGGCCGGCACCATCGCCCGACACCTCGCTCCTCCTGGTAATTGACGATGAGATAAGGGGGGCTTCAGGCTGGGCGAATGGAGACTACTTCGCTCAGCCGTACGGTGGATGACGAGTTCGCACCGGAGACCACCTACCTCAACACCTCCACCTGCGGGCTGCTGCCCCGGCGCACCGTCGATGCGGTGAAGGCGCTCGCCGAGGCGACCGCCACGGGCCGCAGGGCCGGCTCCGGCGACTTCGAGGCGGTGGACGCGGCCCGGGCCGGCTTCGCCCGCCTCGCCGGTGTGGACGCCGACCGGGTCGCCACCGGCAGCTCGGTCTCCGTGCACGTCGGGCTGATCGCGGCGTCGCTGTCGGCGGGGGCCGAAGTCCTGGCGCCCGAAGGGGAGTTCAGCTCCGTCGTCAGCCCGTTCGCGGTGCGTGGCGATCTCAAGATGCGTTACGTCCCGCTGGACGGGTTGGCCGACGCGGTACGGCCCGGCACGGATCTCGTCGCCTTCTCCTCCGTGCAGTCCGCCGACGGCCGGATCGCCGATCTGGACGCGGTACGCGCGGCGGCCGCTGCCCACGGGGCCCGGACGCTGCTCGACGCCACCCAGTCGGCCGGCTGGCTGCCGCTGGACGCCGGGGCGTACGACTACACCGTCACCGGCGGCTTCAAATTCCTGCTCTGCCCGCGGGGCGCGTCGTTCCTCACCGTCACCGAGGAGGCGCAGCGCACCCTGCCGACCGTCTCCGCCGCGTGGGTCGCCTCCGACGACCCCTGGAACAGTACGTACGGCCCGGTCGGGCGGCTCTCCCCGACCGCCCGCCGCTACGACGAACCGCCCGCCTTTCTGTCGTACCACGGTGCCGAGCACTCCCTCGCGCTGCTGGGCGAGGTCGGCATCGACGCCCTTCACACCCACGCCACCGGGCTCGCGGCCCGCATGCGGGCGGGGCTGGCCGGGCTGGGGCACGAGGCGGTGCCGGGGGAGTCCGCGATCGTGGCCGTGCCTGGACTCGGCGGGCGGGAATCGGAGCTGGCGCGGGCCGGGGTGATGGTCTCGAACCGGGCGGGCGGTCTGCGCGCGGCTTTCCATCTTTACAACACGCAGGCCGACGTGGACCGGGCCCTGGACGTGCTCGCCGGCTGAGCCCGCCGGGATGCCAGGCTGATCCCCCGGCGCCCGGAGAATCAGCCGCCGCCCAGGGCAGTCCGAAGGGGCCCCCGCCGACCTTGGCGAACGCATCTTCGTGCTTACGGTGTAAAAAGGGCGATATGACGCAACGTTTCGGCCGATTCCGGAGCGGACAGGTTCGGTCACTCACGGGCAAGTACCCCCAGAGCCTTGCAGGGCAGGTCTTCGCTCTGCAGGTGGCTGTGGTGGTGCTGCTCGTTGCGGCCGCGGTGCTGGCGCTCGTACTGCAGTCCCAGCGCGACAGCTACGCGGAGGCGAAACATCGTTCGGTCGCCGTCGCGCAGACGTTCGCGCACTCACCGGGCGTCGTGGCCGCACTGAAGGCCCCCGATCCCTCCAGGGTGCTCCAGCCGCTCACCGAGGCGGCGCGGAAAGTGGCCGGTGTCGACTTCATCGTGGTGACGGACACAAAGGGAATCCGCTACACGCATCCCCGGCCGGAGCTGATCGGGAAGAAGGCCGTCGCCACCATCGGGCCGCCGCTGGCCGGCCATGTGTACGTCGAGAGCATCAAGGACCCGCTCGGCTACGAGGTGCAGGCGACCGTCCCCATCTTCGATCACGGGCACAAGGTCGTGGGTCTGGTGTCTGCGGGCATGCAGGTCGAGAAAGTGACCGGCATGGTGGCCCGGCAGATTCCGATCATCCTCGTCGCGGGAGCGGTCGCGCTCTCCGTGGCCACGGTCGGGACGGCGCTGGTGGCCAGGCGGCTGCAGCGGCAGACCCACAGTCTGGGCCCCGCCGAGATGACTCGCATGTACGAGCATCACGACGCGGTGCTGCACGCCGTGCGCGAAGGCGTGCTCATTGTCGGCAGCGACGGCCGACTGCTCCTGGCGAACGACGAGGCCAGACGGCTGCTGGATCTGCCGCACGACGCCGAGGGGCAGCACATCCCGGACCTGCCCAGCCTCGATCCCGGCACGGTGGAGCTGCTGACCTCGGGCCGCCCGGCCACGGACGAGGTACACCTTGCGGGGGACAGGCTGGTCGCGGTGAACCAGCGGCTCACGGATCGTCACGGTGGCCCCGAGGGGACGGTCGCGACCCTGCGCGACACCACGGAGCTGCGGTCGCTGTCCGGCAGGGCGGAGATCGCCCGCGAGCGCCTGAGGCTGCTGTACGACGCCGGGCTCGGCATCGGCACCACCCTCGACGTCGTGAGTACGGCCGAGGAACTGGCGAAGATTGCGGTCCCCCGGCTGGCCGACTTCGCCACCGTCGATCTGGCCGACCCGGTCATGCACGGGGACGAGCCGACAGGTGCGGACACCGACATGCGCCGCGCCACCGTCCACGGCATCCGTAACGACCACCCCCTCTACAAAACCGGTCACCTGATCAGCTTCCTCCCCTCCACCCCACAGGCACAGGGATTCCGCACCGGCCGGCCGGAACTGGTACCCGACCTGTCCGCTGCACCCGGCTGGCTCGCCCAGGACCCGGAGCGGTCACGGATGATCATCGATTACGGCATCCATTCACTCATCACGGTCCCCCTCCAGGCACGGGGCGTCATCCTGGGCATGGCCAACTTCTGGCGCTCGGAGAAACCCCAGCCGTTCGACGAGGACGACCTGTCCCTGGCCGAAGAACTGGCCGCCCGAGCAGCGGTCAGCATCGACAACGCCCGCCGCTACACCCGCGAACACGCCATGGCGGTGACCCTGCAGCGCAGCCTGCTCCCACGAGCCCTGCCCGAACAGAGCGCCCTCGAGGTCGCCCACCGCTACCTGCCCGCACTCTCCGGAGTGAGCGGCGACTGGTTCGACGTGATCCCGCTCCCGGGCAGCCGGGTGGCCCTGGTCGTCGGGGACGTCGTCGGCCACGGCCTGCACGCAGCCGCCACGATGGGACGGCTGCGCACCGCCGTGCACAACTTCTCCACACTCGACCTGCCACCCGACGAGATCCTCGGCCACCTCGACGACCTCGTCGGGCGCATCGACCAGGAAGAGGAAGAAGTAGAAACGACCCCCGGCGCCGGGATCACGGGCGCCACCTGCCTGTACGCGATCTACGATCCCGTCTCCCGCCACTGCGCCATGGCACGGGCCGGACACCCCCTGCCCGCCCTGGTCCAACCCGACGGCAGCGTGTCCTTCCCCGATCTGCCGGCCGGCCCGCCCCTGGGCCTGGGCGGCATGCCGTTCGAGACCGCGGAACTCGAGCTCACGGAGCGCACACAACTCGTCCTCTACACCGACGGACTCATCGAGGACCGCACCCGGGACATCGACGTGGGGATAGAGCTGCTGCGCCAGGCACTGGCCTCCCACCCCGACCGGTCACCGGAGGAAAGCTGCCAGGCAGTGCTCGACGAACTCCTGCCCGGCCGGCCGAAGGACGACGTGGCGCTGCTCATCGCCCGCACACGGGCGATCCCGCCCGAGCACGTCGCCGACTGGGACGTACCGTTCGACCCCGCCGCCGTGGCGCGGATGCGCGCTGCCGTGACCGAGAAACTCGACGACTGGGGCCTGTCCGAGCTCGCGTTCGCCACGGAACTGGTACTCAGCGAGCTGATCACCAACGCCATCCGCCACGCCTCCGCACCGGTCACGATACGAGTACTCCACGACCGCACCCTGACCTGCGAGGTCGCCGACAGCAGCAGCACCTCACCCCACCTGCGGTACGCCACCGCAATGGACGAAGGAGGCCGCGGCCTGTTCCTCGTCGCACAACTGGCCGAACGCTGGGGCACCCGCTACACCCCCCACGGAAAGGTCATCTGGGCAGAGCTTCCCCTGCCCCGACCCGACGGGACCGGGGACGGCACAGCGTTCTTGAACATCTTTGACGCGGAACTCTGAGGAAGGTCCCCGTGGAGCCTGACCGACGGGTCCGCGTCCCGGGGCCCGCGTCGCGAGCAGTCACCCCATGTCCGTCATGGTGCGATCTCAGTCAGGAAATCGAAGGAGATCACGTCGCCGGGCCGCAGGGGCAGCCATCCCGGGACGGCCGCCCGAGCGGCTTCTTACTGCTCCTGGCCGGCCTCCTCCAGCGGCGCACTGCGCCACTTCCACGAAGTGACCCGGGGACGCCCGGGCAGCTCGGCGCGACCGGTGGACCAGAGCAGTACGGTCCACCGGTCGGTGTCGTCGGGGGCGTCCGGGAACAGCCGGGCCAGTACGCGGTCGCACAGATCGGCGGGCGGCGCCCAGGAAATGTCCAGGCCCCGAACGACATCGTGCGTATGCACCAGGGTCTCCACGATTCCCATCGCGGCGAAGCCCTCCGGGTCCGAGATCCCGTACGCGTGGAACGAGCGGACATCCGCCAGGGTCGTCCGTACCATCGCCGTCAGCAGTGCTCCGCTCGCCTCCAGGGTCTGCAGCAGTCCGACCGCACCGGCGTCGGGGTTGGCGAAGATCGCGTTGGCCGGGCCGCCCTTGCGGTCGGCTCCCCAGCGGTACGGCACCTCGCGGTCCAGCGGCGGCTTCTTCGGGCCCAACTGGGCTGCGTAAGCGAAGAGATCGTCGTTCAGATGCTCCACGGTCTCCCAGGAGTCCCATTCCAGCGTCCCGGCGGGCGCCCGCCAGTGGTCCTCCGGAACCTCACGGAGCGCGGCGAGCGAGAGATGGACCGCGGTGGTCACGTCGTCCGCGGTGACCGGAAGCCGGGTCGCGGTCAGCGTGGCCCGTTCCGCGGCGCTGCACTCCACACAGAACTCATTGCCTTCGGGGTCGGCGAGCGTCGCCCAGCCCCGGCCGTTCGGCTTGCGGTGGTCGCCGACGAGCGTGGCGCCGAGGGCGAGCAGCCGCTCGACCTCCTCGTCACGGGTACGGTCCTGCGGCTGGATGTCCAGGTGGACGCGGTTCTTGCCGGCCTTGGGCTCGGGTACCGAAATGAACAGCAGTGCGGCGCCGGGGGTCTCGACGAGTGCCTCGGGGTCACCGGGCCGATCCTCGTCGGACAGCTGCGCACCGAGCACCTCGGCCCAGAAACTGCCGAGCTTGTAGGCGTCGGCGCAGTCGATGGTGACGTGTCGTACGAGTGAAGTCATGCCCTCACTTTCGCTGTTGACGGACGACGGGTCCAGCCGGTTTCCGGCGGTGGGCTCAGAGTCCCGGCGGGCCGCTTCCGGCGCCGGACGGGTGCGGAGGCGCACCGTCCCGGGGGCCGTCGGGGAGCAGGTGAGGAGCCGCTCGGGGTGAGGGAAGGACGGTGCGTCGCGGCGGACGGGGACGCGGCCCGCCGGCGGGCCGCCGCGGCCGCGGGCCCGGGGGTCCGGGTTCCGCGCCCGTGGCGGCTCTCCTGGTGCGGCGCGGGAATATGACGGCGGCTATCCCGGCGACCGTCAGTGTGATCAGGCCGGCGACGGCCGAGATCCGGGTCCCTAACCCGACCTGCGGCAGCAGGAACCCCACGGCATCGAGACCGAAGGCCGCCGCGGTGACCATGGCCAGGGAGGCGGCGACGCGGTTGAGACGGGTGTCCAGCGCCTCGGCACGCTGCGAGGAGGCGGCCAGCAGCGAACTGCCGACGTAGCCGAGCAGCTTGTCGGCCCGCTCGTGAGTGCCGTCCAGTCCGATGGACTCGCGGGCGGCCAGATAGGTCGACCGGTGGTTCTGCGTGGACTCTATGCGGTAGCTGTCGAGATGGTGGTAGTCGGACCAGACGCCGTCGAGGAAGCGGCGGAACGCGTGGACGTCGACGCTCCGGGCCTGGGCTGCGGCCAGGTCCGCCAGGATTCGGCGGCCGCCGACCAGCGCGCCGACGAGCAGCGACTGCTGTGCCACCGCAATATCGGTGGGTTCCGTCATGGTCAGCAGTTCGAGCAGCGGAGTCTCCGGATCGGCATCCCACGCGTAGGTGTACGGCAGGAGCACGCGACAGGCCGGTCCCGAGCTGAGTGTCGGCACCCGCGGGTCCGGCTGCCAGGGCGGGTCCGGGGTGACGAAGTGGCAGTTGTACCGCGCCGACCGGCGGTCCACCGGTGCCTGCTCGCTGCTGACGGCGAGATCCGGCCGCAGTACGAGGTCTCTCATCAGTCCACTTCTCACCGCGGCGGCCAGCACCGCGGTGAGAAGGGAGGAGTCCGCCTCGCGCAGCGCACGGTTGATCCGCGCATCGAACGCATCGAGGTCGTGCAGGGCCAGCCGGCGCAGATCCGCCTCGTGGCGCAGGGCGTACGCCACCAGCACGCTGCCCGCGCTCAGGATCCGGGCATGGCACCCCACGATCTCGGTCCCGGGCAGGGTGATCGCCGAACCGATGACCTGGGTGAGGTCCATCTCGATCGTGGAGTCCGGGTTGTACGCCAGTGTCCCGAGCTCCCCGGGGAACGGCCGCAGTTCGCCGTGACCGGGCACGGCGATGGACTCCGGGGCGAGGGCGGGCAGGCTGTGGTGCAGCGGGTACGCCCTGCTCTGGAGATGGAGCACGTCGGTCATCTTGCCGCCCCGGCTTCTTCGGGGACATTCCAGGACACGGCCACGTACTCGGGAATCAGGTCGGACTCGGGCACGATCACCCGGTCGAGATAACGGAGTTGCAGGTCCTCGGGCCCGCGGTCCTCGATCTCCGTACCGAGCAGCGAGGTCAGCTCGTCATGGGTCAGATAGGCGGCTTCGTCCGGGACCGAGCGACTCCGGAACCAGTCCCGTTGATCGGCGAGCACCTGGCTGCCCGCGGCCTCCGCGGGCCAGTAGCTGACGGCGGTCACCGCACACGAGTCGAATCCGGCACCGAGGCCGACGACTGCTCGCGCGGCCTCCGGCGACAGATAGAAGACCAGCCCCTCGGCCACGTACGCCACCGGCCGGCCATCGGCCAGTTCGCGTACCAGCAGGGCGAGTTCGTCCCGGCCGGCCCGGCTGCCGAGGTCCACCGGCAGATGCCGGACATCGCGTTCCGGCAGAACCCCGGACGCCACCAGCTTCGCCACGCGCTGCTTCTTGGCCTCGATCATGTCCGGCAGGTCCACCTCCAGTGCCACCTTGAAGGGCAGCAGCCACGGGTACGAGGAGAAGCCGGCACCGCACACCACGAGCACCGTGTCGGGATCCTTGCGCAGCGCGGCTGCGAGGGTGTCCACGATGTACCGTCCGCGCAGCGATACGACCAGGTCGTCATGCGGATAGACGGCGTCCGCGAACTCGTCCCACAGGGCGCGCACTGCGGGACGGTCGCTGTCCGGGATCCACGCGGCTGCCAGCGGGTCCTCGGCGAGATCGGGTTGTCGGGCCCGGGATTCGTTGACGAGATAGGCGGTCAGCTCAACTCCACGGTGCATTGCTGCGTACTCCAGATTTCATGGATGTGTTGTCCCGTGATCCGCGGCGCCGGACCGGTCGCGCATGACGCCCGGGGGAATCTCTCCCACGCGCCGGAGGCCGCACGGGAACTGCGCGGGCGACGGACAGCGAACTGGCGGGGCACCCGCACAGGAGGGCCCCACATGATGTCGCCGGGCGGGTGCTGGTGGTGCCGAGACCGTCCGGCACAGTGTCTCCCCCGAGATCGCCAGCGAATCTGATCAGGTCTCACATAGTAGGCGTCCGGGCGGGGCACCCGCCAGGGAGCACGGCACAGCGCAGGTGCGCACCGAGGGTGCCGAGCGCAGACGTCGAGCGCGACGGCGGCGGTGACGAAGACGGGGCCATGGCCGCGGAAGATGCCGTCGTGGTTGCCCGGGCCCCGGAATAGACCGACCGGCAATTGGGGGGGTGGGTGAAGGAGCGGAGCTGGGGTGCGTGCATCGCAAGGCGGAGGATTGAGCCATGGTGATGGACGACAACGCCGCGAGGTGCGTGCCCCAGCCCCGTGACGCCGCCCCCCCATTGCCGGTCGGTCCAATGCGGGGAACTGCCCGGTACAGAGCAGCTCCCCGCATGGATGAGTTGTTTCCGGTCCGGCGCAGGACCGGACGGATCTACTTGCCCGGCCAGGTCTCCGACACGGCCCTGCGGGCAGCTTCGAAGTCGACCGGCCGGCCCTCGTCGGCCAGTGCCGCCCCCAGAGCCGCGAGCGAGGACTGCACCGCGCCCCGCGTCGCGTCCACACCGTAGTGATTGACCCGGATCATCTCCTTGGACAGCGCCCCGCCGCCCGCGATCAGCGGCAGCGACGGGTCGGCCGCGAGCGCCTTGGCGACCAGCCCGGCGGCGTCGATCCCCGCCGGGGCGCGCAGCGTCGTGGCGACCGGCGCCGCGTCCCGCGCCTCGTGCACGTACGGCGCCAGGCCGCCGCTGAGCGCCACCGCGCCCGCCCGCGTCGCCGCGGCGGCCGCCGCGTGCCGGGCCATCAGCGCCTCCAGCCCCTCCGTCTCGATCCGCTCCACGCACGCCTCCAGCGCCAGCATCTCCAGCTGCGCGGGGGCGTGCAGGAGTGCCTTGCGGCCGCCGTCGATCCAGCGCTCCTTCCAGTCCAGGAGCGAGAGGTACGAGTGACGGGGGGCCTCGGGGTTGGCGGCGATCCGCTCCCAGGCGCGCCCGCTCACCGACACCGCCGACACCCCGGCCGGGCCGCCCATCGCCTTCTGCGCGCCGATCACACACAGGTCGACGCCCCACAGGTCCGGCAGCAGCGGCTCGGCGCCCACCGAGGCGACGGCGTCCAGCATGAACAGCGCCCCGTGCGCCCGGACGACCTCACCGATCTCCGCGACCGGGTTGGTGTTGCCGGTCGCCGCCTCCGCGTGGACCAGCGAGACGAAGTCGATCTCCGGGTGCGCGGCGAGCGCCTGCGCGACCTGGTCGGCGGTGACCGCCGTGTGGAACGGCACCGCCAGATCGATGACATTGGCACCGCAGTCGCGCAGCCAGTTTCCGAAGGTCTGCCCGTACGGCCCCGTGACCACGTTCAGTGCGGTCGAACCGGGCCGGGCACCGCCCCGGATGCAGCCTTCGAGGGGAAGCAGCGCCTCGCCCTGCATGATGACGACGTCCTGCTCGGTGGCGAGGAGGCCGGCCACCCGCCGCTCGATGGCGGCGAAGTGCGCGGCGGTGAGCGGGGCGAGGTCGAGGAAGGGGTGCGTCACGGTGGTGCTCTCTTCGGATCGGGTCGGCCTGCGGTTCGGTGTACGAACAGCGCTTCCGTCGAGAGTACCGAGGCCGCCATCGGCCGCCTCGTACAGTGTTGCCATGAGTGATCACACGGTGCAGCCGGTGCTGCATGTGAAGGGGCGGGTACTCGTCGGTCCCGACGACGTACGGGACGAGCTGTGGGCCGTCGACGGGCGGATCTCGTACGAGCGGCCGCCCGGCGCGGACGCGGCGGAGACCGTCACCGGCTGGGTGCTGCCGGGCCTCGTGGACGCCCACTGCCATGTGGGGCTCGATCACCACGGCCCGGTCGACGCCGCCACGAGCGAGAAGCAGGCGCTCACCGACCGGGAGGCCGGCACGCTGCTCATCAGGGACGCCGGATCGCCCTCCGACACCCGGTGGATCGACGACCGCGAGGACCTTCCCAAGATCGTCCGGGCCGGACGTCATATCGCCAGGACCCGCAGGTACACCCGGAACTACGCCCATGAGATCGAGCCCGGCGACCTCGTCGCATACGTCGCGCAGGAGGCGCGGCGCGGCGACGGCTGGGTCAAGCTGGTCGGCGACTGGATCGACCGGGACGCCGGTGACCTGACCGCCTGCTGGCCGCGCGGCGAGGTCGAGGCGGCCATCGCCGAGGCGCACCGGCTCGGAGCCCGGGTCACCGCGCACTGCTTCGCCGAGGCCGCTCTCGCCGATCTCGTCGAGGCCGGGATCGACTGCATCGAGCATGCGACGGGACTGACCGAGGACACCATCCCGCTCTTCGCCGAGCGCGGCGTCGCGATCGTCCCGACGCTGGTCAACATCGCCACGTTCCCGGACCTCGCGGCCGGCGGCGAGGCCAAGTTCCCGCGCTGGTCGGCGCATATGCGGCGGCTGTACGAGCGTCGCTACGACACCGTGCGCGCGGCGTACGACGCGGGCGTGCCGGTCTTCGTCGGCACCGACGCGGGCGGCTCGCTGGCCCATGGTCTGGTGGCGGCGGAGGTCGCCGAGCTGGTCACGGCGGGCATCCCGCCCCGCGAGGCGCTCTCGGCGACGGCCTGGGGTGCGCGCGCCTGGCTCGGGCGGCCGGGTCTCGAGGAGGGCGCCCCGGCGGATCTGGTGGTGTACGAGGAGGACCCGCGGGCGGATGTACGAGTGCTGGCGGCGCCGCGCCATGTGGTGCTGAACGGCCGCGTGATCAGCTGATGCCGCCCCGGCGCCGCGTTGACAGCCAGTGACCGGACGGAGCTCGCGCTCGTTGAAGCACCTCAGCGCACACCCCGGCGCAGTCGGCCGGCACCTCGCACACGCTCAGCGGATCGGGTGACACCGAGGGTCGCACGTGCCGAGATATTCGAATACAGACATGGAAACCCCCCTTTGGGGTGAACTCACTACAGGCAACTGCCAGTTCACCCTCTGTACGAAAAGATTCACGGAGTCGAGGCCACCGGTGCCCGCGATGTCCCCCATTGGACGGCGCCGGTGGCTCCATGTCTCTTGTGGGGGTTCCACCATCTTGAACAGCAACACCTTCCGCCTTGCCGCACTGGCGGTTGCCGCCGCGCCCGTCGCCCTGCTGGTTGCCGCCCCGGCGCACGCCACCGGGTCCACCACGACCACCGGCGGCGGGAAGGCGAGCGCGGTCGTGCTCCGCACCGCACTCGACGTCTCACTCCTGAACAAGACGGTCGACGTGCCGCTGAAGGCCACGCTCAATGAGGTGCACGCACCGGCGAGCGCCGAGGAGACCGCACTCAGCGTGCGGCTCGACGGCGTGTCGCACGGCCGCCCGGTCGACGTGCTGCGTGCCGACGTGGCCACGGCGGACGCGACCGTCGACAAGCACAGGGCCGAGGGCTACAGCAACCTGGCGAAGGCCCGCATCCATGTGCCCGGACTGCCGCTGCTCTCGCTCATCGAGGTCGAGAAGGTCACCTCCAAGGCGGTCTGCGAAGTGGGTCACAAGCCCGTTGCCGAATCGAATGTGCTGGGCCATGTCAGGGTCCTCGGCCAGAAGGTCACGCTGACAGCGGGCGGCACGACACGGGTGGCGGTGCCCGGCGTCGGCGAGGTCGTCCTCGACCTGTCGAAGACGCAGACCACGTCACGTACCGCCGCGGCGACCGCGCTGCAGCTGAAGGTGTCGGTCAACCCGCTCAAGCTCAATGTCGCCGACGTCCAGGGCGAGGTCACGCTCGCCGAGGCGACCTGTGAGACCCCGAAGGCGGCCGCTCCGAGCGCCGAGCCCACCGAGCCCGCGGGAGGCAACTCCGGCGGAGGCGACAGCGGAGGCAACGGCGGTGGCAGCGCCGGCGGCGAGGTGAAGCCGCAGACCGGGACCGGCCACGCCCCGGCAGCGGTCGACACGAACCTCGCGGAGACCGGTGGCAGCTCCACGACGCCGTTCCTCGCGGGCGGAGCGGCGTTCCTGCTTGCGCTGGGTGCGGGCGCGATGGTCGTGGCACGCAGGCGCGCCCAGGACTGACACCGACCCGGCCCGAGGGGCGGGACAGGGGGAAATCAGGGGGCATGGGGGAGCGGCGTTCACACAGGGGCGAGCGCCGCTCCCCGTCAGCGGTTCCTGGGGGAGGCGAGCACCTGGAGCGCCTGATCGAGCGCCTGCAGAAAACGGTTGGTCGTCACGCGGTCGCGCACAGCCAGCCGCAGCCACTGCGGACCGAGCCCCGGGAACGTATCGCCACGCCGCGCCGCGAACCCCAGCGCCCGCAGCCGCTCCCGCACCTCCGCCGCCCGCTCCAGCCGCACCAGTACGAACGGCCCCTCGGCAGGCTCCGCCACCCGCACTTCGGCGAACTCCATGAGCCCGGCGATCAGATGAGCCCGGTCCACCGCGATACGGTCCGCGGCGGCGGCCGCCTCCACCAGCGCCCGCGGCTCCATGCACGCCTCGGCCGCCGCCAGCGCGGGGGACGACACCGGCCACAGCGGCTGCGCCTCCTGGAGCGCGCCGATGGTCTCCGGGGAAGCCAGCACGTAACCGATCCGCAGCCCCGCCAGCCCCCATGTCTTGGTGAGGCTGCGCAGCACGACGAGGCCCGGGACGTCCGTACGTCCGCACAGTGCCTCGCGCTCCCCCGGCACCGCGTCCATGAACGCCTCGTCGACCACCAACGTCCGCCCGGGGCGCGCCAGTTTCTCCAGTGCGGCCGTCGGATGCAGGACCGACGTCGGGTTGGTCGGATTGCCGACCACCACCAGATCCGCCTCCTCGGGCACGGCCGCCGGATCCAGTCGGAAACCGTCCTCCGCGCGCAGCAGCACCCGCCCCACCGTGTGCCCGGCCGCGCGCAACGCCGCCTCGGGCTCGGTGAACTGGGGATGGACGACGACCGGCCGCCGGGCCGGCAGCGCCCGCGCGATCAGCACGAACGCCTCTGCCGCACCCGCCGTCAGCAGGACCCGATCCACCGGCAGCCCGTGCCGTTCCGCGACCGCGGCCCGTGCACGGCTTCCGTCCGGATAGGCGGCGAGCGTGGAGAGGGACGCGGATATTCGCTCCTTCAGCCAGGCCGGGGGCGTATCGGTACGTACGTTGACGGCGAGATCGGTCAGATCCCGGCCGCGGACCTCCGCGTCACCGTGGTGCCGCAGATCGTGCTGTCCGTCCGCGCGGTTGACATCGGGTCTCTCAGTGGGAGTGTGCATGACTTCCAGAGGGTGTGGGGGGCGAGTTCATGACGATGGGGATGGAGCGACGGCAGGACGACTATGTGCCCGGCACCGCACTCGACGCAACGGTCGGTTCCGGATACGCGTGCGAAGCCCGCCGGGCCACCGCACAGGTCACCTTCCCCACCCGCCCCGCGGGGTTCGACTTCCGCTTCGGTACGAGGAGCTCGTCGGCGCGGACGAGAGCCGCTGCCTCCGCGACCGACGCCGAACCGACCGCGGCGAGCACGGCGTCCGACGGGTTCGGTACGGCGACCGCGGCGAGTTCCTCCGCGCTGTACCCGCGTACGGGAACGCCCAGCCGCGCCGCCGCTCTCACGATCCCCGGCTCCTCGGTCTTCGTGTCGAGGGTCGCCAACTCCACGACGCCGCGGGGCGAAAGCCCTGCCTCGTGCAGTGCGGACGAGACGAGCTCCAGCACCTCACCGGCCGGCGCACCACGGCTCGCGCCGACCCCGACGACGAGCAGAACCATGGGGCGAGATCCTTCCGGGAACGAGAGCGGGACAAGGAGCAGGCCCGAGAGGCGCGGACCGCGGTCGATCGGCCGGCAGGAGCCCATGGCGGTGTTTGTCGCGCTCGGCGCGTTCCTGATGACCCCGGTGGGCGGTTGGGTCGCCCGACGCGTCACCGACCGCCGCCACCTGGTGCTCGGCTTTGGACCGACCGGCAATTGGGGGGTGGGCATCCCGGACCGACGGGGTCACACCGCGGCCCTGTCGACGAACCGCCGCGCGACGCCCGGCGCCGAGGCCCAGTGCGTATGCAGATAGCTGGCATGGACGCCCTGCTGCACGAAGCCCTCCACGCGCCGCTCCGGCAGATGCATCCCCCAGGCGGGGGAGGCGCCGGCGCCCGGCTCCAGCACCGTGCGGTGGAACTCGTGCCCACGCAGCCGTGTGCCGACCGCGGCCAGCGGACTGTCGGTGAGTGCCACGGCCTCCCGGTAACCGAGTGTCAGCCGCTTCGACATCCGGCCGTCGGCGTCGAGCACCCCGCACATCGGCAGTCCGTCGAGCGAACGCGAGAGATAGAGCAGCCCGGCACACTCGGCGGCAAGGGGAGCCCCGGCGGCGGCGAGATCGGCAACGGCCTTGCGGAGCGGTTCGTTGGCGGACAGCTCGGGGGCGTACACCTCCGGGAACCCCCCACCGATGACGAGCCCACGGGTGCCCTCGGGCAGCGCTTCGTCCCGCAACGGATCGAACGTCACGACGTCGGCCCCGGCGGCGGCAAGGAGCTCGCTGTGCTCGGCGTAGGAGAACGTGAAGGCGGGCCCTCCGGCCACGGCGACGACGAGCCGGCCACGACGCGGCCCGCCCGGGCCACCGTCCAGCCCGTCCGGGTCACCCTCGCCGTCGGCGTTCCTGCCTCCGCCCGCCTCCCGCACGGCCTTCACCGGATCCCACGCCCCCGACGCGGCAGGCGTCCGCGGTGCCGACCGCGCCAACGCCATCAGCGCCTCCAGGTCACACCCACTCCGCACCTGCGCCCCCATCGCCGCGACAGCGGCCACCGCGTCGCCCCGCCGCTCGGCCACCGGCACCAGCCCCAGATGGCGCGAGGGCGTGGCCGCCTGCTCGGCCCGCCGCAGTACCCCCATCACCGGCACGCCGGACTCGTCCAGCGCCTCCCGCAGCAGCATCTCGTGCCGGTCCGAGCCGACCTTGTTGAGGATCACCCCGCTGATCCGTACCTCCGGATCCCACGAGGCGAAGCCGTGCACCAGCGCCGCCACCGACCGCGACTGCGACGACGCGTCCACGACCAGCACCACCGGAGCCTGCAGCAGCTTCGCGACATGGGCGGTCGACGCCAACTCACCTTTCCCGGACGCCCCGTCGTACAGCCCCATCACCCCCTCGACGATCGCCAGGTCGCACCCGCGCGCCCCGTGCGCGAACAACGGAGCGACCAGCTCCGGCCCGCACATGTACGCGTCGAGGTTGCGCCCGGCCCGCCCGGTGGCCAGCGAGTGATAGCCGGGGTCGATGTAGTCGGGCCCGACCTTGTGCGGCGACACGGCGAGGCCGCGCTCCGCGAAGGCCGCCATCAGTCCCGTCGCCACGGTGGTCTTGCCGCTGCCGGAGGCCGGCGCGGCAATCACCAGTCGCGGAATGGTCACCACTCGATGCCCCTCTGGCCCTTCTGGCCGGCGTCCATCGGGTGCTTCACCTTGGACATGTCGGTCACCAGGTCAGCGGCCTCGACGAGCTTCTCCGGGGCGTTGCGCCCGGTGATCACCACATGCTGCGTCCCCGGACGGTTGCGCATCACCTCGACCACCTCGTCGGTGTCGATCCAGCCCCAGTGCATCGGGTACGCGAACTCGTCGAGGACGTACAGCTTGTACGTCTCGGCGGCCAGGTCGCGCTTGACCTGTTCCCAGCCCTCGCGGGCCTTCTCCTCGTTGTCCGCGTTGTCACCGTGCAGGCCGCGCTGGACCCACGACCAGCCCTCGCCCATCTTGTGCCAGGCGACCGTGCCGCCCTCACCGCTCGCGCCGAGGACCTTCAGCGCGTTCTCCTCCCCGACCTTCCACTTCGCCGACTTGACGAACTGGAACACCCCGATCGGCCAGCCCTGGTTCCAGGCGCGCAGCGCGAGCCCGAACGCGGCCGTCGACTTGCCCTTGCCGATACCGGTATGGACGAAGAGCAGCGGACGGTTGCGGCGCTGGCGCGTCGTCAGCCCGTCGTCCGGCACCGTGGTCGGCTGTCCCTGCGGCATTAGGCGGCCCTCCTGTTGGATCCGTTGGTTCCCTGAACATCCCTGACGAGCCCGGCGATCGAGTCGGCCCGCAGCTCGTCGAGCGTGACGGCGGTGCCCCCGAGATCGCGGGCCAGGGAGCCGGCCAGCCCGAGCCGCACGACCCCCGACTCGCAGTCCACGACGACGGACGCCGTTCCCTCGGCCTCGTGCAGCCGCGCGGCCCGCGCCGCCAGGGCCACCGGCTCCGGGCCTCCGGTCGCCCGTCCGTCCGTCACCACGACCAGCAGCGGCCGCCGCGACGGATCGCGCAGCCGCTCCACCCGCAGGACGTCATGGGCCTTCAGCAGTCCGGCCGCGAGGGGAGTGCGCCCACCGGTCGGCAGCGTCTCCAGCCGCGCGGCGGCCGCGTCCACGGACGAGGTCGGCGGCAGTGCCACGTCGGCGCCCCTGCCGCGGAAGGTGATCAGACCGACCTTGTCCCGCCGCTGGTACGCGTCCAGCAGCAGCGACAGCACCGCACCCTTCACGGCGCCCATCCGCTGCCGGGCGGCCATCGACCCGGACGCGTCCACGACGAAAAGAACGAGGTTCCCTTCGCGTCCCTCCCTGGTCGCCTGCCGCAGATCATCCCGCCGCACCACCAACCCCCGGCCCGACCGTCCGCGCGCACGCTGGTGCGGGGCGGCAGCCTGCACGGTCGCGGCGAGATGCAGTCTGGTCAGGGCCCCCTCGGGCCGCCGCGCCCCGGTCGTACGCCCGTGTTCGGTACGCGCCCGGGACCGCCGCCCCGCCGCGCCCTCGCCGAGCCCCGGCACGCTCAGCATCTTCGTGCGGAACGGCTCGGCAGCACGTACGGGCTGCTGCTCGCTGCCGTCGGCCGGCCGCCCCTGCGAGGGCAGTCCGGGCATGTCGCCGTTCCCCGCCTCGGGCTGCGGCGGCGTGTCGGGCCCGTCCCCCTGCGGGGGCTGCCCGCCTCCACCCGGCCCGTCCGGATCGGGATCGTCCCCGCCCCCGTCCCCTTCACCGCTGTTCTGCTCCAGCGTGTCGTCGAGCTTGTCCTCGTCGAGACCGGGCGCGTCGAACGGATTGCGGCGGCGCCGGTGGGGGAGCGCCAGCAGGGCGGCCTGCCGGACGTCCTCGGCGAGCACGTCGGTACGTCCCGCCCACGCGGCCAGCGCGGTCGCGGTGCGGGCCATCACGATGTCGGCACGCATCCCGTCGACCTCGAAGGCCGCACAGGTGGCGGCGATCTGCCGCAACGCACGGTCCCCGAGCACCACGTGGGGAAGGAGCGCCCGCGCGGCGGCGATCCGCTCCCGCAACTCCCCTTCCTCCTTGGCCCACCGGGCGGCGAACCCGGCCGGATCGTCGTCGTACGCGAGCCGCCGACGTACGACCTCGACCCGCTGATCGGTGTCGCGTGACGCGGCGACCTCGACGGTCAGCCCGAACCGGTCGAGCAACTGCGGCCGCAACTCGCCCTCTTCGGGGTTCATCGTTCCGACGAGCAGGAACCGCGCGGCATGCCGTACGGAGACGCCTTCGCGTTCCACGTACGAGGCACCCATGGCCGCCGCGTCCAGCAGCAGATCCACCAGGTGGTCATGGAGCAGGTTGACCTCGTCGACGTACAGGATTCCGCGATGCGCATCGGCGAGGAGCCCCGGCTCGAACGCCTTGACCCCGTCGGTGAGCGCCCGCTCGATGTCGAGCGCCCCGACGAGCCGGTCCTCGGAGGCGCCCACCGGCAGCTCCACGGTCCGCGCCGCCCGCGACACGCCGCCCCCGGCCTCGTGGGGCCCATCGGTACACGCCGGATCGGGCGACACCGGGTCACACGAGAACCGGCACCCGGAGACGACAGCGACCTCGGGCATGAGCGCGGCGAGCGCCCGCACGGCGGTGGACTTGGCGGTCCCCTTCTCCCCACGCACGAGCACACCACCGACAGCGGGCGATACGGCGTTCAGCAACAATCCGAGCCGCAGATCGTCCTGCCCGACGATGGCAGTAAAGGGATACAGGGTACTCACAAAGCCTCCTTGACGACGTCATCCATCCAAGAACAGGTGATCCGTTCCGGCCCGCCACTCAGCCCGTCCGGCCCGCTGTCCAGCGCTTGTGGGCGACTGCTCAGTCCGTCCGGCACCTGAGGACCGGGGCCCGGGGCCAAGACCCGGTCACGGGAAGGTGCGGGCCGGGGAACGGAGCCCGCCGCAGGCGTCCCCCTCACGCCAACCCCCCAGCCACCCCAGCCCCACGGCCCCCACGGGCCGCCGGCGCCTCCGGCGCCCCAGGGCCCACAAAGGGCAGTCCCTCCGGCACCCCCACCTCGATCAACCGCATCAACGCCCCCGTATCCGCGTGCTCCTCGATCAGATCCCCCAGCCGATCCAGCTGCTCCTCCCGCAACGCCCCGAAACTCGTGTCGGGTGCGGCCACGAACCGTCGTCCCGCCGCCCGCGCGACCTCCCCCAGGAACCGCCGCCGGAACGCATCGCTCTCCAGAGACCCGTGCCAGTGCGTCCCCCACACCGCGCCGACCCGGCACCCGTCCAGGAACGGCTCGCCGCCCCGCACATCGGCGACCCCGTGGTGGATCTCGTACCCCTCGACCGGCTCCCCGAGCGCCGTACCGACCGGCCGGGCGAGGGTCTTCTCGCGGTCGAACCGGATCCGCACCGGCAGCAGTCCGAGCCCGTCGACCCGCCCCGCCCGCGACTCCACCTCGTCCTCGATCTGCTCCGCGAGCACCTGGAACCCGCCACAGATGCCGAGCACCGGACGCCCCTGCGCCGCCCGTCGCAGCAGCGCGTCGGCCAGCCCCCGTTCCCGCAGCCAGGCCAGCGCCTTCACCGTCCCGCGCGTGCCCGGCACGATCACCAGATCCGCGTCGGCCAGCTCCTCCGCCCGGTCCACGAACCGCACCACGACACCCGGTTCGGCGGCCAGCGCGTCCACATCGGTGAAGTTCGACATCAGCGGTACGGCGCACACCGCGACCCGCAGCACGTCCTCGCCGTGCGGCGGTGCGACGACCGACTCGCGTACGGCCCCGCGGAGCGAGACCCGCAGCCCGTCCTCCTCGTCGATGCCCAGGCCGTGGGCGAACGGCAGCACTCCGTACGTCCGCCGCCCGGTCAGCCCGTGCAACATGTCGAGCCCCGGCTCCAGGAGCGACACGTCGCCGCGGAACTTGTTGACCAGATAGCCGGCGATCAGCGCCTGGTCCTCGGCGCCGAGCAGCGCCGTCGTGCCGAAGAACGAGGCGAAGACGCCACCGCGGTCGATGTCGCCGACGACGACGACGGGGAACCGCGCGGCCCGCGCGATCCCCATGTTCACGATGTCGGTGCGCCGCAGATTGATCTCGGCCGGGCTGCCCGCCCCCTCGCAGATCACGGCGTCATAGGTGCCCCGAAGCTGCTCCAGACAGTCCACGACCGTACCGAGCAGGGATTCCTGTCGCCCCCCGTGGTAACCGCGCGCGCTCATCTCGCCCACCGGCCTGCCCATCAGGACGACCTGACTGGACCGGTCGCTGCCGGGCTTGAGCAGCACCGGGTTCATCAGCGCGGTCGGTTCCACCCGGGCGGCCTGCGCCTGCATCGCCTGCGCGCGTCCGATCTCCGCGCCCTCGCGGGTGACGAACGAGTTCAGCGACATGTTCTGCGCCTTGAACGGCGCGACCTTCACGCCCTGGCGCACCAGCCACCGGCAGATGCCTGCCGTGACGACGCTCTTGCCCGCGTCCGACGTGGTTCCGGCGACCAGCAGTCCGCCGCTCATTTCCCGCTCCGTCCCACGGCCGGACGCCGCCCCGAGGGCGACCACCGTCCCGCGATCAGCCGGCCCGCCGCGCACACGCCGAGGGCCAGCACCCCCACCCGGCGCGACAGCCGCACCGCGCGCTCGATGTCCCCGGTCTCCACCGCACGGCCGGTCGCGCCGTTCAGTACCGGCCGGTGCTCGACACGCCCGCCGTACGCGAGGGTCCCGCCGAGCCGTACGCCGAGCGCCCCCGCGAACGAGGCCTCCACCGGACCCGCGTTGGGGCTCGGATGCCTGCCCGCGTCCGCCCGCCAGGCCCGCAGCGCTCGACGTGGCTGCCCCCCGGCAACCACGGCGAGCGCGGCGGTGAGCCGGGCGCCGGGCCAGCCCGCGACGTCGTCCAGGCGGGCCGAGGCCCAGCCGTAGCGCAGATGGCGGGGCGACTTGTGCCCGACCATCGCGTCGAGGGTGTTGACGGCACGGAAGGCGACGAGTCCGGGCACGCCACCCAGCGCGCCCCACACGAGGGCACCCACCACCGCGTCCGAGGTGTTCTCGGCCACGGACTCCACCACGGCGCGCGCGATCTGCGGCCCGTCGAGGGAGTGCGGGTCGCGCCCGCACAGATGGGGGAGCCGTTCCCGGGCCAGCTCGATGTCACCGGCGGCGAGCGCGCCGCCGATGGCGCGCGCCTCGCGACCCAGCGAGGTGCCGCCGACGACGGACCAGGTGGCGGCCGCGGTCAGGGCGACGGAGGCGGCGGGATGACGGCGTACGGCACGGGCGGCCAGCGCGGCCCCACCCGCAGCGCCTCCGGCGCAGACCAGGGTGTGCAGGGCGCCCCACCCGCGGTGGTCGCGCCACAGACGCCGTTCGACGCCCGCCGCGGCCCGCCCGAAGGCGGCGACCGGATGCCCCCGGCGGGGATCACCGAGCAGCAGATCGCCGATCAGGCCGGCGGCGGCGCCGTACGCGAAGATGCGGTCGGCTCGCACGGCTCAGCCGGCCGCGCTGCCTCGAAGGACCTTGGTACAGCCGGCTCCTGGTGGGAGCGGCACAGAAACGGCGGACGCACGGCAGCCGGGCATGGCGATATGTCCTCACTCAGGGTCCGCGCCCTGGTTCGACGTGACCGGCGGCGAGAGTCTCCTGGCTCCCGGATCCGCAGTTCCCCCGGCCTTCCAGCCCGCATGCGCGGGCCGTGACTTCCGGTGTGGGGGACTGCTCCCCGGTGACAGTGGCGGGACCGCGCCGGATTCGCACCGGCTTCCTCTGCTGTCGCCGTAAATGGCTCCGGCAGTCCACCACGCTCCGCGAACGCCCGTCAACCTGGCGTTTACCTGCGGCGGTGCAGTGTGCGCAGACGCACATCGGGCCGGACACACGCGAGGTGTGTCCGGCCCGATGAGGGAGTGCGGGAAGGGGCTCAGAGCCTGTCGGGTGACCTCTGATCGGGCGGCCACGCCCTGGCACGCACGCTTCCCGCGTTGCCGAAATGCCCTAGTAGCTCCTTCCCCAGGCTCTCAGCTTCGTTCGAGCAGGGGAGACCCCATCCGAGGGCCTTCCGGCGCCTTGGAATCACACGCACCAGACCGCGTCCGCTTTCCGATCGAAGGTCACCCGACAGGCTCTCAGGCGACGATCAGATAGATCCCGTACGCGACCGCGGCCGCGCAGAGCCCGAAGCAGAGGTACGCGCCCGCGCGGGCGAGCACCAGGGAGCCTCCGGTGGAGCCGCCCTGCGCGGCCGGTTCCGGCTGCTTGGAGAGGCCGACGATGCCCAGGGTGAAGAGGCCCACCAGTGCGACGGTGACGACAAGCGAGACGCCGAAAACGGAGCCGAGAGCTGCCCAGTCGATGTTCATGGTGATCTGTCCTTACACCGTGGCGGGCCGCGCCGGATCGGCGGCGACGGTTCCGGGCTGGGCCGGGATGGTGGTCTTGAGGTCCGTGGTCGTGTCCACTGCCGTGGCGACCGCGGCCGCCCCGGCGGGCGGCGGCGGGGTGACGGCCGCGATGGCGGTGGTGATGACACCCGCCGGTTCGGCGTCCTCGCCGGTGGGCGCGACATCGTGGTGCCCGACCGGCTTGCGCCGGGACAGCAGCCAGATCGCTCCGGAGCCCGCGACGAGCAGGACGGCGACGACGGCGACACCCCAGGTGCCCTGCTTGGTGAGGAACTCCGCGCCCGCGCCGACCAGACCCGCGGCCGGCAGGGTCAGACCCCAGGCGACGAACATCCGGGTCGCGGTGGACCAGCGGACCACACCGCCCCGGCGGCCCAGACCCGCACCCATCACGGCGCCGGAGCAGGACTGGGTGGTGGAGAGGGAGAAGCCGAGGTGCGAGGAGGCCAGGATGACCGTGGCCGCGCTGGTCTGGGCGGCGAAGCCCTGCGGCGGCTTGAGCTCGGTGAGGCCGCTGCCCATGGTGCGGATGATGCGCCAGCCGCCCAGGTAGGTGCCGAGTGCGATGGCCAGACCGGCGGAGACGATCACCCAGACCGGCGGGTTCGAGCCGGGGGACAGGACGCCACCGGTGACCAGGGCCAGGGTGATGACGCCCATGGTCTTCTGCGCGTCGTTGGTGCCGTGGGCGAGCGAGACCAGTCCGGCCGAGGCGATCTGGCCGGCCCGGTAGCCCTTGGCGGTGGCCTTCTCCTGGGCGTCGTTACGGATCCTGCCGCCGATCCGGTACGTCAGCCGGGTCGCCAGCAGTGCGGCGAGACCGGCGACGACCGGGGCGGCGACCGCGGGAAGCAGCACCTTGGTGACGACGGTGCCGCCGTCGACCGAGGACCAGCCCGCCGACATCACCGCGGCGCCGATCAGGCCGCCGAAGAGTGCGTGGGACGAACTGGACGGCAGGCCGACCAGCCAGGTCAGCAGATTCCACAGAATGGCGCCGACGAGGGCCGCGAAGATGACTTCTGTCCGCAGCCCGTCCTCGTTGATGATCCCGCCGGAGATCGTTTTGGCGACCTCCACGGACAGGAACGCGCCGACGAGGTTGAGAGCGGCGGACATGGCCACCGCTGTCTTGGGTTTGAGGGCACCGGTCGAGATGGTGGTCGCCATCGCGTTCGCGGTGTCATGGAAACCGTTCGTGAAATCGAACACTAGAGCTGTCACGATCACGATCGCGAGTAGCAGCGTGATGTGTTCCATTTACCCAGGCAATCGCTCGACGTCATTGGCACGTGGAACGTAGGCAACCTGGGTGAACGGAAGATGAACTGGACGGGGCCCTGTGGTGACTCCAAACGGAGTTGAGCCATTCTTTTTGTCGGGCCACCGACAGTCGATGCGGGGCGCAGCGCCTGCCGTGGCCGGATTTCGCCCCTCCCGCCTCGCTTCACGCCCCGTGATCCGAGGCCGGGAAACCTCCGAAAAGAGATGTGGGTCACCCGAGGTCTCCTGCCGCGCCGGCCCCGCTGACAGGATTCCCCCATGAGTGATCACCACGAAGACGCACGCAACGGGCACAACGGGCACAACGGGCGCGATGCGAAGGACGCACGCGACGCGATCGAGCAGGCCTGGAACGGTGTCGTCGCCACCGCCCGCAGGACCGCGGCGGAGGGCCTGGTCGTCGGCACCTCGGGCAATGTGTCGGCGCGGGTCGGCGACCTCGTCCTGGTCACGCCGAGCGGTGTGCCGTACGACCGGCTCGGCCCCGGCGACACCGTGGCCGTCGACCTCCACGGCAACCAGGTACTCGGCGCCCTCACCCCGACCAGCGAACTCCCGCTCCACCTGGCGGTCTACCGCAACACCGACGCCGCCGCCGTCGTGCACACCCACGCCGTGCACGCCACGGCCGTCTCCACCCTCGTCCCCGAGGTCCCGCTGGTGCACTACGCCGCCGCCATGCTCGGCGGCCCCGTCCGTACCGCGGCCTACGCGCGCTACGGAACGCAGGAGCTGGCCGAGCACATGCTGGCCGCCCTGCGCGACCGCACGGGCTGTCTGCTCCGCAACCACGGAACCGTCACCTACGGATCCACCCTCGACCAGGCCTACGACCGCACCGCCCAGCTGGAATGGATGTGCAGGCTCTGGCTCACCGCGAGCTCCGTACCCGGCCACACCCCGTCCCTGCTCTCCCTCGCCCAGCTGCGCGACGTGCAGGACGCCCTGAAGGGGTACGGACAACCCGGCTGACCGGGAGCGGGCGCCCCGGCGAGCCACCGGACAGCCCCCGTCCACTGGCAGGGCGCGGCACACCCCCGGACACTGAAGCAGTGCGCCCGGCAACAGCGGCGGCAGCAGCCGTCACCACCATCCTCGGCGTCGGCGCGGCAGCGGTCGTAGCCGGCCGGTACGCCAGCAGCGCCGTTCTGAGGGCGCCGTCCGGACGTCCGCTCCCCGCCGACCGGAAACTCACCGTGCACGCCACGGCGGCCGGGCAGGTCACACTGACCCGCTCCTTCGCCGCGCTCCGGCCCGGTACGTACGGACTGGTGGGCGACGGCGTCCAGGCCGTCGTCGGCCCGGTGATCAAGCAGGCACCGCACGCCGCCGACGCCGTCGTACGCAGACTGGAACGCGTCAACGACGGCAGCCTGGAACCCGGCGCCCAGGTCCGGATCACCCCGGCGCTGTACAGCGGCGACCCCGGCACGGCCCTCGGCCTCGACCACGAGGACGTCGAGATCCCCGGTGAGCTCGGCATCCTGCCCGCCTGGTTCGTGCCCGGCCCCCGGGACACCTGGGTCATTACCGTGCACGGCCTCGGCACCACCCGCGAACACCCCATGAACATCATGGAGTTCCTGCACGGGCTGCGGCTGCCGGTCCTCGGCCTGGCCTACCGCGGCGACCCCGGAGCCCCGCGCTCCCCGGACGGACTCGCCCACCTCGGCGAGTCCGAATGGCGCGACCTGGACGCGGCCGTCCGCTTCGCCGTGCGGTACGGCGCCGAGAAGGTCGTCCTGCACGGCTGGTCCACCGGCGCCTCCATGGCCCTGCACACGGCCGTCAACTCCGCGCTCCGCACGCGGATCTGCGGCCTCGTCCTGGACTCCCCGGTGCTCGACTGGGCCACCACCCTGCGCGCCCTGGCCACCGCCCGCGGTGTCCCGTCGCCGCTGCTGCCGCTCGCCCTGCGCGCCGCCCAGGGCCAGACCGGTCTGCGCGGCTCCCGGCTCCTCGACACCTCCCTCCCGCAGGCCCTGCACGTCCCGACGCTGATCTTCCACGGCCCCGGCGACACCCTGGCACCCTGGCAGCCGAGCCGGGAGCTCGCCGAGCGCCGTCCCGACCTGGTCGCCCTGCATCCCGTACCGCAGGCTCCGCATGCGGCGATGTGGAATGCCGATCCGGCCCGCTACGAAGAGGCCCTGCGGCGCTTCCTCACGCCCCTGATGTGAGCTGATGCGAGGGAACGGCCGGCTGGTACCGGCCGGACCCACAGCCCCCTTCCGCCACGAATCCGGGTTCCGTTTGGGCTTTCGGGCCGTCAGAGGCAAGACTGCTCCCCGTGACGTCCCGTACCCCGCGCGACTCCAGGCTGCGACTTGTCCGCCCGCGACCCCTTGCCACCGCCCGCAAGGCCGTGACCACCCGGCGCACCAGGCCGGCCCCCCGCCCGCCCGAGGGCACCCCGCCCCGTGCGGAACTGGCCCGCCAGGCCAGGGCCGCGCTCGCCGACGCCGTACGGATCGCCCGCTGGGCCGCCGACGGCGCGAGCCCCGGCACGGCCCCGCTCGCCGCCCACGCTCTCGAACGGGCTGCGACCGCAATGGAATTGTCCCCGGCGCAGGTCCGCTCCGGCTGGGACCGGGCCCGCCTGGCCGGCCTCGTCGAACTCCACGGCGAGACCGCACGCCCCGGCTGGCGGCTGCGCGCCTGGGACCGCGACGACTCCGCCGTGCTCCGTGGCTGGGTGGCGCTCTTCGACGCCTGGTCGCTCGTCCACCCGGCGCCCGAGGGCATCGAGTCCACCGCGGTCGCCGAAGCCGTCGAGGCCGTACCCCAGGTGCTCTCCCTCCTGCAGCTCTCGGCGGGCCCGGTCACCGTGCCCGCCCTCCTCGATCTCCTCGGCCAGCGCGTCGCCGAACTCCACGAGGAGCGCTGCGAGGTGCCGTACGGACCGGAGGCGCCGGCCGAACCCGCTCTCACCGCGCACCCCGCCGCCCTGGTCGCGCTGCTCCTCGACTGGGCACTGGAGGGACTGGCCGCCGTCGGCGCACTCACGCTCGGCGCCGGTCATGCCACCCTCACCCCGCTCGGCAACTGGGCGGTCTGGGTCAAGCTGGAACAGATCTGCGTCGCCGCCCAGAGCCCGGCCGGGAACATCGAGCAGTCCGCCGCCGACATGCTGCTCGGCTGTGCCCGGCTCACCCCCGGACCGGCCCGCGCCGAATACCGCGCCTGGCTGGCCGCCCGCCCCGTCGGCAGCGCCGTCGCCGAACTGCTCGCCGTTGCCCGCGGCGAGGACGCGCTGCTGCGCGGACTCGCCTTCGAGGCGCTCCGGGTCGTCGGCGCCCCCGCCGAGCCGGTGGTGCGCTCCGTCGTCACCGACCCGTCGCTGCGCCCGTACGCGCTGCTCTGGCTGGCCGAGTGCGACGGAGCCGACCCCGAGGACGCCCAGGAGGTCCTCAGCCGCGAGGAAGCCACCTGGCTCTGGGTCGACACCGCGGCGGCCGTCGCCGACCACGGCGAGACGGCACTGCTGGTCCGTCATCTCGACTCCGCCGTCCAGGGCACGGTCCCGGCGCTGCTGGACGAGGTCCGGGCCGTCGGCCACCCGCGCACCGTCCAGGTGCTGGTGGCGCTGGCCGCCGCCCATCCGGACCCCGCGCTGGCCAAGGCCGTCCGCCGGGCCGCCTTCCAGGTGCACACCGGCGGCGCGTAGGAATCAGGGGGAGCGCCCGGGGACGCGGACGCGGTCAGTCCGCGGACCCCGGGGCGTACGTCCCGAAGCTCCACACATTGCCCTCCGCGTCACGCGCCATGTAGTCGCGCGACCCGTAGTCCTGATCCGTGGGCGGCATCAGGATCTCCACCCCGTACTCCACGGCCCGCGCATGGTGCGCATCGACGTCGTCCACCACGACGTACACCCCGCTCGGTCCGGCATCCGTCATCGCCTTGGCGAAGATCCCCCCGCGCCCCTTGGAGCCCAGCATCACCCTGCCGTTGCCGCAGGACAGCTCCGCATGCAGCACCGTGCCGTTCTCGCCCTCGTACACCGCTTCCTCGGTGAACCCCAGCCCCTCCGTCAGCGTCCTGATCACGGCCTTCGCGTCCTCGTACAGAATCGTCGGATAGATCGTCGGAACCCCGGCCGGTGCGCCCGCCATGGCGCTCACCTCTTTCCACTCTCCATTGTGATCTGCGTCTCGGTCTTCCGTCGGCCACCGACAGCGGCCGGACCGGCCGCGCGGCCGGCTCACCGGAAGGTGTTGCAGTCGGCCATGTCGCCGCTGCGGAAACCGGTGGTGAACCACTGCTGCCGCTGCGCCGAGTATCGGATAGTTCACACCGCTATGCCTGTTCTGGTTGCCGGACGGAGGCAGGGTGGCGGCGCCGGAGGGCGTCCTGGGCGGGTGATCGGCAAATGCCGTAGGAGCATGCGGAAAAGCAGTTGCACACCGCCAGTAGAATGGCCCGTATGGGAATTCTCCTTGTGCATGAGTAGCGGCGTCGAGTCGAGACTCTGAAGTCGTCCCGTCCGCCGTCCATCACCGCCCCGCCCTGGAGTTTTTCCGTGATCACCGCTTCCGGTATCGAGCTGCGTGCCGGCGCCCGCATCCTCATCGAGTCCGCCAACTTCCGTATCGCCAAGGGCGACCGCATCGGCCTCGTCGGCCGCAACGGAGCGGGCAAGACCACCCTCACCAAATGCCTCGCCGGCGAGGGCACACCGGCCGGCGGCACCATCGCCCGCTCCGGTGAGGTCGGCTACCTCCCGCAGGACCCGCGCACCGGTGATCTCGACATCCTCGCCCGCGACCGCATCCTCTCCGCCCGTGGTCTCGACGAGATCCTGCGCAAGATGCGTGAGAACGAGGACCGGATGGCGAACGGCCAGGGCGCCACCCGCGAGAAGGCGATGAAGAAGTACGAGCGGCTGGAGACGGAGTTCCTCACCAAGGGCGGTTACGCCGCCGAGGCCGAGGCCGCCACCATCGCCGCCGCGCTCAGCCTGCCCGACCGGGTGCTCGGACAGCCGCTCCACACGCTCTCCGGCGGTCAGCGCCGCCGTGTCGAGCTGGCCCGCATCCTGTTCTCGGACGCCGACACCCTGCTCCTCGACGAGCCGACGAACCACCTCGACGCCGACTCCATCGTCTGGCTGCGCGACTACCTGAAGAGCTACCGTGGCGGCTTCGTCGTGATCTCCCACGATGTCGACCTCGTCGAGACGGTCGTCAACAAGGTCTTCTACCTCGACGCCAACCGCTCGCAGATCGACATCTACAACATGGGCTGGAAGCTCTACCAGCAGCAGCGCGAGGCCGACGAGAAGCGCCGCAAGCGTGAGCGCCAGAACGCCGAGAAGAAGGCGGCCGCGCTCAACTCGCAGGCCGACAAGATGCGCGCCAAGGCGACCAAGACCGTTGCCGCGCAGAACATGGCCAAGCGCGCCGAGCGGCTGCTCTCCGGCCTGGAGGCCGTCCGGGTCTCCGACAAGGTCGCCAAGCTGCGCTTCCCCGAGCCCTCGCCGTGCGGCAAGACCCCTCTGATGGCGGAGGGACTGTCCAAGTCCTACGGTTCGCTCGAAATCTTCACCGACGTGGACCTCGCCATCGACAAGGGCTCCCGCGTCGTCATCCTCGGCCTCAACGGTGCGGGCAAGACCACCCTGCTCCGGCTCCTCGGCGGTGCCGAGAAGCCCGACACCGGCGAGGTCATCGAGGGCCACGGGCTCAAGCTCGGCTACTACGCCCAGGAGCACGAGACCCTCGACCCGGAGCGCACGGTCCTGGAGAACATGCGCTCCGCCGCCCCGGATCTCGACCTCGTCGAGGTCCGCAAGACGCTGGGCTCGTTCCTCTTCTCCGGCGACGACGTCGACAAGCCGGCCGGCGTGCTCTCCGGCGGCGAGAAGACCCGTCTGGCGCTCGCGACCCTGGTGGTCTCCTCCGCCAATGTGCTGCTCCTCGACGAGCCGACGAACAACCTCGACCCGGCCAGCCGCGAGGAGATCCTCGGCGCGCTGCGCACGTACAAGGGCGCGGTCGTCCTCGTCACACACGACGAGGGTGCGGTCGAGGCGCTCCAGCCGGAGCGGATCATCCTGCTGCCGGACGGCGTCGAGGACCTGTGGGGTGCGGACTACCGGGACCTGGTCGCCCTGGCCTGATTCCCGTGGTCCGGGCGGTTTCCTTGCCCGCTGTCGGCTGATCCACTCCGACTGGATCATTCGGCCGACGCGTGATCCATCATCTGCGTGAGGACCTCTCATACCTCGGCGCGGCGCCCGGCAGATACCTGCCGGGCGCACCCATGTGGGGCCGTTCCCCCTCGTACGGCCCTGACCTGGCTCTTCGTCTCAACTCCGCGCCGGACCGCCCCCGAAGTCCGGCGGAATGCGAGATTCCGCTCGTGAAGACGTATTCCCGGGGTGCGAAACCGGTTGTACGGACCTTGCCGAATGGGTGGCCAGGAAGCCCCCGAGGGGTGATCATGAGAATCCAGAGCGCACTTCCCATGAGGAGGCACGGGTGGCCGAGACTCTGAAGAAGGGCAGCCGGGTGACCGGCACCGCGCGCGACAAGCTCGCGGCAGACCTGAAGAAGAAGTACGACTCCGGTGCGAGTATCCGGGCGTTGGCCGAAGAGACCGGCCGCTCCTACGGATTCGTCCACCGGATGCTCAGCGAGTCCGGAGTCACGCTGCGGGGACGCGGCGGAGCGACACGGGGCAAGAAGGCTGCCACGGCCTGACGGCCTCAGGCCCTGTCGTCGAACTGCCGTCTGCTGCCCTTGGGGCGAGTACGGCAGCTCGACGATGGGACCTAGGCGGATCGGGACACGTCGCAGGACGGACATGCCCCGAGGGCTCACCGGTTTCGGGCGGTGGCCACCCGGTCGGCCATGTGGCCGACCGGGTGGTTACTGTTCAGTCACTTAGCTCGACATGCTGACTGCACCCGATCCGGAGGCGCCCCATGACCTCGCTCGACTCTGTGCTCGACCAGGACGGTGTACGACTCACCGTCGATGACGCGGTTGCCACGGTGACCCTCACCAATCCGGCCAAGCGCAACGCTCAGTCCCCCGCTCTGTGGCGGGCGTTGACAGAGGCCGGACGGGCGCTGCCCGGCAGCGTGCGGGTCGTCGTGCTCCGTGGCGAGGGCAAGTCCTTCTCCGCGGGGCTCGACCGGCAGGCGTTCAGCCCCGAGGGGTTCGACGGCGAGCCGTCCTTCCTCGACCTGGCGCGCGGCAAGGAGTCCCAGCTCGACGCGACGATCGCCGAGTACCAGGAAGCGTTCACCTGGTGGCGCCGCAACGACATCGTGTCGGTCGCGGCGGTCCAGGGGCATGCGATCGGCGCCGGCTTCCAGCTCGCCCTCGCCTGCGATCTGCGGATCGTCGCCGAGGACGTGCAGTTCGCCATGCGTGAGACCAGTCTCGGTCTGGTCCCCGACCTCACCGGCACGCACCGCCTGGTGCACCTGGTCGGATATGCCCGCGCGCTCGAAATCTGCGCCACCGGCCGTTTCGTCCACGCGGGGGAGGCCGAGCGCACCGGCCTCGCCAACCGCGTCTTCCCCGCCGACCAGCTCGACGCGGCGGCCCGCGACCTCTGCGCCGGGCTGCTGGCGGCCCCGCGCGACGCCGTCATCGAGACCAAGGCACTGCTGAGCGGCGCGGTCTCGCGTACGTACGAGGACCAGCGCACCGCCGAGCGCGCGGCTCAGGGCCGCCGCCTCCGCGACCTTGCGGGCCTCACCGACTGAGGAAACGGCACCGGGCGTCCCCCCAGCGGGAGCCGCCCGGTCACTCCGCGTGCGCCGCGGTGGTGACGGTCCCGGTCGTTCCGCGTGCGCCGCGGTGGCGACGATTCAGGGTCACTTCGCGTGCCCCATGGCCGTGACGATCCCGGTGGCTCCGCGTCCACCACCGCGGCGGCCGGTCCGTTCAGCCCGCGTCCACCACCGAGGTGACCAGCACGGTTACCGGCGGATGTCCGTCCACGGCGTCCGCCACCGCCGTTCGCACCGCCCGTGCCACATCGAGCGCCCGGTGGTTCGCGTCCGTCGCCAGCTCGACCCGCACATGGTCCGCGGCCGTATGCACCGCGCTGCCCAGCACACGGGTCAGCGTCGCGACACCGGGGACCGCGGCCGCCGCCGTCCCCGCCGCGCCCTCCGGCTCCGCCCCGCGCACCGCGGCAGGCTCCGGGGCAGCCCGGTCGGGGACCGTGTCCAGCAGCTCCGTCACCTGTAGATCCACCTCGCCGACCACCAGGCCGAGCCGTTGCGTGGCCGCCGTCAGCAGGATCGAGCGCAGGGCGGCCGCGGCGGCGGGCAGCGGCCGGTCGGCCGTCGCCGACATCGTCGCCTCGATCCGCAGCGGCCCGGGCGGCAGCGCGCTCGGCGGCGACGGCAGCGCCGGGTCCGGGACCGCGTCCGGGTCCGCCACGGTGATCCGTACGTCCCCGAGCACCGGGCCGGTTCCCGATGCGCCCACCGAGCGCCGCAGTACCGAGATCACGGCCCGCTCCGCGATCCACGCACCGTCCGCCGGACCACCCAGGGGGAGCAGTCTGCCCAGGCCGAGCCTCTGCCGTACCGCCGCCGTCCATCCGTCGGCCCTGTGCGGGCTGTCAGCCGTCGTCATTGCCCCAGCCTGCCGCATCCACGGCGCGAGACGGGGCAAGCGCACTTAATGTGGGCAAGGAAGTCCAACCCTGCCCCGAAGGGAAGAGTGGCGATGACCGACACCCCGCAGCGGAACCGGCCCGAGAACCCCGACAGTGCGACGGGGGACGACAGCAGGAAGAGTCCGCTGACCAAGCGCGGCGGAGGAGATCCCGCCACCCGCGGCCGTACCACCATCGCGGACGGTGTGGTCGAGAAGATCGCCGGTATGGCGGCGCGCGACGTGGTCGGTGTCCACGCGATGGGCAGCGGCCTGTCCCGTACCTTCGGTGCGGTGCGCGACCGGGTCCCCGGCGGCGGCAAATCGGTCACCCGCGGCGTCAAGGCGGAGGTCGGCGAGTCGCAGACCGCCCTCGACCTGGAGATCGTCGTCGACTACGGCGTGTCGATCGCCGATGTCGCCGGTGACGTACGGGAGAACGTCATCGCGGCGGTCGAGCGGATGACGGGCCTCGAGGTCGTCGAGGTCAATATCGCGGTCAGCGATGTGAAGCTGCCCGACGAGGAGGACGAGACCCATTCCGAGCCACGTCTCCAGTAGGCCTCCCACCCGAGACAGTTGAGGAGCGCACGATGAGCATGGCCGTGGTCGGCATGGTGGCCGGCATGGCGCTCGCATTCGCCGGGTACTTCGGCGGATTCGGGGCCTTTCTGCTTGTCGCCGCATTGGGAGCGATCGGCTTCGTCGCCGGTCGCTTCCTGGACGGCGATCTGGAACCCGGCGACTTCTTCCGGAGTCGCGAGCGCGGCGACCGACGGCGGTGATGGCGTTGTCGGGGGTGCTCGGCCGGGTCCCTGCCGCGGAACGGGGCGAGACCCGGATCGCCGACCGGGTCGTCGCAAAGATCGCCGCACAGGCGGCGAAGGAGGCTGTCATCGAGCCGCCGCGGGAGGGCGCCTCGCCGCGCGCCACTGTCACGGTGCACCGTGACACCGCCCGGGTACGGGTCAGTCTGGAGCTCGGATATCCCACCGACATCGGCCGCCAGTGCGGTGCCGTGCGCCGGCACGTCATCGAACGGGTAAAGGCGTTGGCGGGGATGGAAGTGCCCGAAGTGGCCGTACAGGTCGAGCGTCTGCATCCCGCGGGAGCGAGCGCCGCGGCACAGGGGAGGATCCGATGACCGAGCCCCAGGAGCCGGAGAACAGCACGCGGCGCCTGCCCACCGGCGACCCCGTGGAACGCGGAGGCGGACTGGCTCTCGGCCAGTCCGCCTCCGCCGCGGCGTACGACCCGGCGCCGGTGAAGGAGCGCAACGGCGGCAGCGCCGGCCGCTTCTGGTCCGCGCGCCGCATCCCGGCCGGGCTCCTCGCACTGGTGATCCTCGGCGGATCCGGCCTGCTGCTGTACGACGTGGCGGCGGTACGGGCCCATCACCCGGCCATGCACTGGCGCCGCGCGCTCGCCGACGACCTGGCGGAGCGGCCGCTGGACAATGTGTGGGTGGTGGCCGGTGCCGCACTCGCGATGGCGATCGGTGTGTGGCTGATCGTGCTCGCTGCCACGCCCGGTCTGCGCGACGTGCTGCCGATGCGCCGCGACCGTCCGGGGGTACGGGCCGGGCTCGACCGGACCGCCGCCGCCCTGGTCCTGCGCGACCGGGCCGTGGAGGTGTCCGGCGTGCAGTCGGTGCGGGTCCGGATGGGGCGCGCCAAGGTCGCGGTGCGTGCCGTGTCGCACTTCCGCGAACTCGGCGACGTGCGGGCCGACTTGGACGCCGTACTGGGCGCGGGGATCGAGGAACTGGGCCTGGCGAAGCCGCCGAGCCTGTCCGTGCATGTCCGCCGTCCGGCGAAGAAGGGGTGACCGCGGTGCTCAGGACCGTCAACCGGGTACTGCTCGCACTGGCCGGGCTGGTGCTGATCTGCGGCGGCGGCGCGGTGCTCGTCGCCGGGCTCGGCCTTTCCGTGCCGTCCTGGTGGCCGTGGGACGGCAGGACCGATGTGCTGCTCAGCAGGGCCGACCGGGACCGCTGGCGTGCCGACGGCTGGTGGTGGCCGACCGTCCTCGTGGTCCTCGCGGTCCTCGTCGTCCTCGCGTTGTGGTGGTTCCTCGCCCAGCTCCGCCGCGCCCGCCTCACCGAGGTGCTGGTCGACAGCGGCGACGGCGAGGGGGCGCTGCTGCGCGGCCGGGCCCTGGAGGGCGTGATCGCCGCTGAGGCGGGGACGCTGGACGGGGTGGCCCGCGCCCAGGTGATGCTGGTCGGCCGGCGCAGCACGCCGCGGGCACGGATCCGGCTGCTGATGGAACCGCACGCGGCACCGGACGAGGCCCTCGGCCGCCTCGCGGACGAGGCCCTGGCTCATGCGAGGGACTCGGCGGGCCTGACGGAACTTCCGGCGGAAGTGCGGCTGAGGGCCGTCAAGCACCGTGCGGAACGGGTGAGTTGAGGGCGGGGGCGTCCGGCAGCGGCAGAATCGAGCCCGACGAGGGGTCCCTCCCCTGCCTCCTGGCATGGGGAGGCCGAGGACGAGAACGGCCGCCGGGCGGCCCCGGTACCTCCGGTCCCGCTCAGAGCCTGTCGGGTGACCTCTGATCGGGCGGCCACGCCCTGGCACGCACGCTTCCCGCGTTGCCGAAATGCCCTAGTAGCTCCTTCCCCAA
>NZ_JBSFYR010000028.1:0-83380 GCF_053599875.1 Streptomyces sp. NPDC005151
GCCCAGCGACGTGGCCGAGCACCGCGAACGCGCGCCCTGGTACACCACCAAGTCCGACCCCTCGCTGTCCGACATGGTCGCCAAGCTCCGCCGAGTGATCATCGCCGCCCGATTTATGCCCACCCGCCCAGGTCAACCCACCGAGCAGGAAATCCGCACCGTCCAACAGGCATGGGCCGCCGCCAGCACCAACGCCGCCGCGTGAGACCCCAGACCTGTCAGAACGTCGAAAGTCGAGCTACAAGGCGTGTGCCAAGTAAATGCGTGGCCCTCGGCCGCCCGCACCCACAGCCGCGGTGTCTCGCGGGTGATGCCCAGGTCGGTGGCGACGTCCTTCATCGTCCGCTGTCCCGCCGAGGCATTCCACAACGCCACCGCGTCCGCCCGGAACTCCGGGGTGTATATCCGCCCTGCCATGTAAACCATCTTCCCGGACCATCAAGATCCGCCATCAGAGTGTCCACACCGCAGGGGTCACCTCACAGCCGACTGCCACCGACGTCATGGCCAAGTACACCTGGGCCTCATGATCCTGGAACTGATGGCGCTGGTTGCCCTTGAGGTCGCCGGTCTGCAGGTCCAGTCGGCCCCACCGTGTCGGTGGCGCGGGAAGAGGCTGCCCAGGAACCGGCAGCCACCTCGTCGGAGTCGAGCACGTCCTCGCCGTAGAGATCCTGCAGCCAGTTGGTCTGGTAAATGGTGTCGAGGTACCGCTCGCCAAGGTCCGGGCCGACGGCCACCGCGGTGAGATCGCGCGCGTCATGCCGGGCCAGCCAGTCCGTTGCGCCGCTGACCACCGTGCCGGTGGAGCCGCCGAACAGGAATCCGTGCCTGGCCAGACGATGGCAGGTACGGACGGTGTCCGCCTCCTCGACACGTATCACCTCATCCACATAGGACTCGTCGAGCAGCGGCGGGCGCATGCTCATCCCCAGGCCGGGAATCATCCGGCGGCCCGGCGAACCGCCGAAGGACACCGAGCCGACGCTGTCCACTGCGATGATCCGCACCGGCCGGTGCCACTCCCGGAAGTAGCGCGCGCAGCCCATCAGGGTCCCGGTGGTGCCGGCCCCGACGAACAGCACGTCCAGCCGCGGGAACTGGCGGGCGATCTCCGGCGCTGTCCTGCGGTAGTGCGCCTTCCAGTTACTCGGATTGGTGTACTGACTGAGCCACACGTACCGGTTGTCGGAGGCGCACAGCGCACGGACGTACTCGATCCGCGCGCCGAGAAAGCCGCCGTTGGCCTCCTGTCCGGCGATCATGTGCACCTGGCTGCCCAACGCCTCCATCATCATCCTGGTCGTCAGGTTGCCGCGGGAGTCCGTCACACACACGAACCGGTAGCCCTTGCTTGCCGCGATCATGCTCAGCGCCACGCCGAGGTTCCCGGATGAGGACTCGACCATGATCGATTCCGGCGTCAGGATTCCATCCCGCTCAGCGGTCTCCACCATCTCGGTCGCGGCCTTCAACTTGATCGAGCCGGCGAAGTTGAAGCCCTCACACTTCAGGAAGAGCGAGTGCCCGAAGATCGACCGAAGGTCGACATAGAGCTCCTCTTCGTTGTAGGCGTAGGGAACGGATACGACGGGCACGATGGTCTCCTCTGTCTGGAGCAGAGCACTTTCGGAACGTCCATCCGGCCGTGGGCGGGCTTCTCGCTCTTGCGGGCGGGAGCCAGTGTCCAACCGGGCCGGACGGGGCCCTGCGTCAGCGGTCGCTGTCTCGCACGCCCTGACCTGCGGCGACTTGACCGGCGATCTCTCCTGGGATGAGTCCTGGACAAGCTGCCTGGGCTCTCGGCCGGCTCATCCGTACCGGCTCAGTTCGTGGAAGAAGTCGTCGACGACGCGCAACTCTCCGCGGCGGACCACTTCGTCGTAGACGTCCTTGCCCACCGCGAGGTCGAGCACCCCGAGGCCGAAGGGCGAGAACACCACCGGCCGGTCCGCCGGCACCGCCACGCGCCCGGCCATCACGTCGTCCAACGTGCCGTGCAGGAACTCCCGGTTGCCCGTGAGCTGCTCGGCTAGATGCGGCGAGGTGTCGGCCTTCAGGCAGTGCTCGATGTCATCGACGATGTTGGCCGAGGCGAGCAGGATCTCCGGCGCGAGGTCGCGCAGCGACACGTGCAGCACCAGCGGATTGTGTGCGAACCATGACAGGTCGCTGACATGCGGCCGGCCGGCGACGGTGGCGAAGACCACCAGGTCGCTGTGTCGGATCAACTGCTCGGCGCTGTCGTGCACGGTGATCCGGCCGGTGGTCCCCGACTGCTCCAGGTAGCACCGGAAGCCTGCCGCGCTGTCGGCGGACAGGTCGTGCACACCGATGTCGTCGAACGACCAGCCGGTGCCGGCCAGGAAGGTGTGGATGTAACGGGCGATCAGGCCCACCCCGAAGAACCCGACACGCGTCGGTCGCGGCCGGCCGCGGCTGAGCCAGTCGGCCGCCGACGCCGCCGACGCGGCCGTCCTGGTGGCGCTGATGATCGAGCTTTCCAGACACGCGAACGGGTAGCCGGTGTCATGGTCGTTGAGGATCAGCACGGCCGAGGCCCTCGGGATGCCGGCCGTCACGTTCTCCGGAAAACTGGAGATCCACTTCAGGCCGTCCACCCGCACCTCGCCGCCGATCGAGGCGGGCAGCGCGATGATCCGGGAGGACGGGCGGTCGGGGAAGCGCAGGAAGTACGACGGCGGGTTCACCGAATCACCGGCGCCGTGCACCCGGTAGGTGGCCTCGACCAACTCCACGATCTGCTTCTCGCGCCCGTGCAGTGCGCGCTGGACCTGGGCACCGGAGACCACGGCGAACGGTGACACGGTGACCGGAGCGGACATTGCGGACTTCATAGCGGTGGAACCGATGGTGGTCATCCCGTGGTCACCTCGACGGTCGGCGAGCAGTCGGCCAGACGCACCGGGTCGGCCATGGCGACGAGCACTTCGCGCGGTCCTTCGAAGGGCTCCCTGCTGTGCGCGGTGCGGACGTTGTCGACGAGCATCAGGTCGCCGGCCTGCCACGGCTCGCGTGCGGTGTTGGCCTCGTAGACGCTGTTGAGCAGCTGCACGACGTCCTCGCCGATCGGGTCGCCGTTGCCGAAGCGGGTATTGAACGGCAGCCCGTCGGCGCCGTAGACGTCCGCCAGGTACTCGCGCACCTCGGGGGCCATCGTCCACTCGTTGAGGAACGCGATCTGGTTGAACCAGCAGCGTCGGCCGGTGACCGGGTGACGCACCACGGCGCTGCGGCGCTGTCTGGTGCGCAGTCCGCCGTCGGGCTGCCACTCGAACATGATCGCGTTGGCACGGCAGTAGCTCTCGACGGCGCCACGGTCCGCGGTGCCGAACGCCTCGGCGACGGACGCCCCGATCTCGTCGTTGTAGCTGCGGGTGAGCAGCCAGCCCTCCCGCTCGAACCGCTCGGTCAAGTCGGCGGGCAGCGCGTCGAGCACGGTCGGTGCGTCGGCCACCGCGGTTGCCCCGCCGTCGGTGGGCGCGCTGGTACAGGCGAACATCATCAGGCCGGGGAACTCAAGCGTGTAGCTCAGTTCGTGGTGCATGCACATCGGCTGGTTCGGCGGCCACTTCGATGAGGAGTACACGCCGTCGGAGTAGGTCCGTCGGGGTGCGAAGACCTCCTTCTCGGTCATCAGACCGGTGGCCAGCCTCGAGAAGACGGCGCCGGTCCCGTCCGCGTCGCGTAGCCCGAGGCCGCGGACCAGGACCGAACCGTGCTCGGCGACGACAGCGCGCAGCGCGTCCCGGTGCTCGGCCGCCCAGCTCAGCACGGAGCCGGTGGCCTCGGCCCGGAGGAGAGGAGGTTTGCCGGGTTCGAGTTCGACGTCGACCTGCGACGCCGTGGATATGGAAGACATCTCGGTTTCCTTTCAGTTGCCGGTCAGGACGAAGCGAACAGTTCGGCGGCGCGCAGCACGGCCTGTGCCGCCTCGGTCGGACGGGTACGCAGGAAGTAGTGGCCGCCGTCGGCGAGTTCGTGCAGGTCGACCTGCTCGGCCAGGAGCTGCCAGTCGCGGTACCGGCGCGGGTACTCCGCCGTGCTCGGGTCGTCGGCGGCAACGACCACGGTGACCGGCGCGCACAGCTTCAGCGCCGGCGGGCTGTCCAGGGCGTCGGCGAAATAGCGGTGTGCGGACAGGCAGTCGTGCCGGTAGGCGGCACCGATGTGCTCGGCGTGCTGCGCATCCAGCTCACCGAGCTCGGGGTACCCGCGGTCCGCGCTCAGCATGCCGGTGATCTCGGCGTCGCTGCGCCCGGTCAGCTCGGTGATGCCGGCGCGCCGGTCGGCGGCGTTGCCGAGCAGCTGCGCGCCGAGGAACACCCGCTGGACGTCCACCCCGCGCTCCTGCAGCTTTCTGGCCGTCTCCACGGCCAACGCGGTGCCCGAGGAGTGGCCCCAGAGCAGGACCCTGGTGAGGCCACGCCGGATGATCTCGACGACGACCTGCTCGACCACCTGTGCCATCGGGGCGAACGGCCCGCTCCCGGCGGCCACGTCGTGACCGGGCAGCTCGACGGCGTAGACCGCCGGCCCGCCGCCCGGCAGCGCCCCGGCCATCGGCCGGAAGTTCACCGCGTTGCCGCCGGCGTAGGGGAAGCACACCAGGGCAGCGCCCTGCGTACCGTCCGATTCCGACAGTGACTGAAGCAGCCCGCAGCGCCCGGAGCGCAGCTCGGACCTGCCGTCGACCAGCCCGGCCAGATCGGCAAGGATCGGGTGACGGGTGACGTCCTTGAGGGACACCGCACGGTCCAGGGTGATCGCCAGCTTCACTGCCGACAGCGACGTGCCGCCCCGGTCGAAGAAGTGGTCCCGCCGTCCGATCTGGTTCTGCGGGATGCCGAGCACCTTCGCCCATGCGGCCGCCAACTGCTGTTCGGTCGGCGTATTCGGTGGGCGGTAGTCGTCCTGGACGAGGCCGAGTTCTCCGGTGAGCGCCTGCAAAGCCTTCCTGTCGATCTTGCTGTTGGCCGTCAGCGGCAGACTTTCCCGCCAGTGGAAGGCCGACGGGACCATGTAATCGGGCAGCGACTCGCCGAGCCGGTCCAGCAGGACGTCGACCTCGAGTGGCCGCCGACCGGAGTAGAACGCCACCAGGTGCTTGCTCTGGTCGGCCCTCTCGGTGACCACCACTGCACCGTCGCGTACACCGGGCACCCGCAACAGGGTGTTCTCGATCTCGCCGATCTCGATCCGGAAGCCACGAATCTTTACCTGGTTGTCCCGGCGACCGAGGAACTCCAGCTTTCCCTCGGGCTGCCAGCGGCCGTAGTCGCCGCCCCGGTAGAGCCGGGCGCCCTCACGGTGCGGATCGGCAAGGTAGGCCTGCCGGGTGCGCTCGGGGTCGTTGACGTATCCGCGGCCGACGCAGACGCCGGAGAAGACGATCAGACCGGGGGCGCCGAGCGGCACCGGGGTCAGGTGCTCGTCGACGACATAGACGTGCACGTTGTTGACCGCGGGACCCAGCAGGACCCGGTCCCCGTCGGGCACGCGGTCCATGACCTCGTGGTTGGTGTCGTCCGAGGTCTCGGTCAGCCCGTAGGCGTTGACCAGCTTGATCCCGGGCTGGGCGGCGAACCAGCGCTGCGTGAGCTCCTTCTTCAGCGCCTCGCCGGTGACCGACACGCAGCGCAGGTCCGGCAGCTCGCGGGGGTGATGCTTCAGACACGACACGACGACGTCCAGGTAGGAGGGTACGACCTGGAGGACGGCGACCCGGCCCTCAATGATCTTGTCGACGAACCGCCGGACGTCCAGGATCACCTCCTGCTCCACCAGCAGGGTCTGCCCCCCGACCAGGAGCCCGGACACCAGTTGCCACAGCGAGATGTCGAAGCACTGGGGTGCGGTCTGGGCGACCACCTGTCCCTCGCCGATCTCCAGGTCGTCGATCTTGGCGTAGAGGTGGTTGAGCATGCCCGCGTGCTCGCACATCGCGCCCTTGGGCTCCCCGGTGGACCCCGAGGTGAAGTAGATGTAGGCGAGTTGGTCCGGTGCGACGCGGAGGCCCAGATCGTCGTCGGCATGGTCCTCCTCGTAGGCTGCGCCGACGAAGAGCTTCTGGACCCCGGGCAGCGAGTCGAGGGCCTGGTCGAGCGTGGAAGTGCTGCCGGCTTCGGTCAGCACGAGCCCGCATGCGGCACGGGAGAGCATGGTTGCGAGGCGATCGGCCGGGAAATGCGGCTCGATGGGCAGATACACGCCGCCGGCCTTGAAGACCGCGAGCACGGCGGCCATCCAGTCCAGGTTACGCTCGGTCACCACCGCGACGACACCCTCGGGGCGAAGCCCCCGCGCCAGCAGGGCCCGTCCCAACCGGTTGGCACGCGCGTTGAGTTCCCGATACGTCAGCTGCCGCTCACCGTGCACCGCCGCGACGGCGTCCGGGTGTGCCGCCACCCGCTGCTCGAACAACTCGTGGAACCGGCGGTCCGGGAGCTCCAGGCGCGGACCGGCGAGCCCCTCGAGCTGGAAGCGGAGTTCCTCGGTGGAGAGCAGGCTCTGACGCCCGTGCTCGGCGTCCGGATCGGCGGCGATCAGCGCGAGCGCGGTGAGGTGGTATCCGGCGATCCTGACGGCGTAGTCCGCGTCGAGCGCGTCGGTCCGGTACCGCAGCCGCAGCACGAGCCGACCGTCGCGTTGCGAAAATCCCACCCACAGCACGGTGTCACCGGCGAGTTCGCCGCCCGAGCCGTGCGGATCGAACACGGTCTCGATCGACGGTTCGGCCAGGCCCAGTTCGCGCCTGAGCTCATCGACCGGAAAGTCCTTGTGCACCAGCAGATCTGACGCGACTCGATGGGTGTCCAGCAGCAGCGTCCGCCACGAGTCGGGTTCGGTCGTCAGCCGGCAGGGCAGCGGCCGGCTGCCCTCCACCGTGACGTAGCCGGTCGCGACCTCGTGCTCGCCGGACAGCGCGGCGAGCACCTTGGCGTGCGCGGCCAGCAGCACCGAGTCGAGCGGCACCGCCAGGTCCTTGGCCAACCGGCCCAACGCTGCCACGACATCGTCCGGGATCGTCGCCTCGTGTTCGCCGACACCCGTCACCGGATTGAGCGTCCACCGCGGTATTGCGGTGAATCCACCGGCGACGAGCACCGCGCGCCAGAACTGCCGGTCGGCCTGCACTTGCGTTCCCATCTGGTCGTCCCTCTCCATTCACCGTCGCCACCGTGCTGTTCGGCGCCGACAAGGGCGGCGCTACGCCTTCCGCGCCAATGCCTCGGGCTGATCAGGGGCATCTCGCGTCTCCGCGGCGGGATTTCCTCCCCAGCGTGCGTGCTGCGGGACTTCCTCGCCTTTCATGAGAAAGGAGTCCGGGGCGAGGACCGCGCCGTCGCCCATCGTCACGCCGTAGTGGACGTGTGCTCCCACACCGATGGTGCAGCCGGCGCCGATGGTGCTGCGATCGGACTTGAAGGTGCCGTCCTCCTGAGAGTGGCATTGGATCTTGCTTCCCGCATTGAGCGTGCAGTCGCTCCCGATGGTGGTGAGCGTCCGCTCCGTCAAATAGCAGCCGTCATCGAAGACCCTGCTGCCGAGCCGAACCCCCAGCATCCGCCAGATCACGTTCTTGAAAGGGGTGCCGTTGAAGACGTTGAGGTACGTGTCAGGCACCTTCCAGAGGCGCTCGTGCCACCAGAAGTACGGGTCGTAGATGGAACACAACTGCGGTCGGAGCGCGCGGAATGCCGCGATGCCGCGCTCCACCAGTACGAAGTAGACAGCGGTGAACCCAAGGCTGAACACGAGGAACACAGCGACCAGCACATGCCCGTAGGAGTCGTACAGATCGACGTTCGCCAAGGCGAGCATCGTGAGCACGAAGAAGTGCAGCCACCGCACGAGCAGGAAGAAGACCATCGAGCGGATGTTGTAGCGGTTCTTTGCGGCGAGGCTGCGGCGCAACTCGTCGCCGGTCCGGTGATGGTCGAACCGGGAGTCGCGCTCGACCGACCGGGGAATCTCGAAGCATGGTGAGCCGAGCAGGCCCACCCCCTCGCGTACCTCGCCGTCGAGCGGAATCATCACCTTCGTCGCGAGGAGACAGTTCTCGCCCGTCCTGGCCCCTGAGGGATAGGCGATGTTGTTCCCGAGGAAGTTGCGTGGACCGATCGAGGCCCGGGACACCCGGAAGGACGTGCTCGAGAAGTCGGCATTGATGATGGAGAGCCCGTCAGCGACCATCGTTCCGCTGCCGACAGAGCACAGAAACGGGGACTCGTGTTGCACTTCCGTGCCGAAGTTCGACCCGGTCTGCTCGACCCGGGACAAGTCGTATCCGAGGCCCCGCAGATAGTGGACGATGTAGGAGCTGTCACCGAACAGCCACGTGAAGAACTTGATGTTGGTCATGCGCCCGATCGCCCGGTGCATCGAGTAATGAAACCCGTAGAGCGGATAGACCTTGTCCGGCTTGACGGCCAGGTTCAGCAGGCGCGGAACGGTGAACAGGACGGCAAGGCCCACGACGACGAAGCCGAAGAACAGCACGAAGGAAAGGATCAGCGCGTCGATGTAGAGATCCGGCGAGGTGAACCCCACAGCACCCGGGCCCAGCCGGTTGTGCAGCGCCGGAACCAGCGTCACCAGCATGTACACGCCCCCGACAGTCAGCGGCACGTAGAGGAAGAACAGCTGAAGCACGGTGATGAGACCGAAGCCGGCCCGACGCAGCGTGCCGCACGTGGCCGGCCCGATCCTCAGGTAGTCATGCTCGGTGGGCTGTGCCGGTGATCCGTGCCAGCGCCGGCCGTCAGGGACCACCTGGCCGCTGTACAGCGTGGACGTGTGGCCGAGTTGCGCTCCGTCGCCCATCGACGTGTCGATGTCGAGCACGGTCTTCTCGCCGATGAACACGTCCCGGCCAAGGGTGACCGGGCCGGTCTGGATACGGCCGGCGTGTGCCCGGTAGCAGAGGAAGAACGAGTCTTTGCGGACCACCGTGCCGTCGCCGATCGTGAGCAGGTCGGTGCAGACCGGAACGTTGCGGGAGAGAATCGTGACCCCCTTGCCGATCCGTGCGCCCAGGGCTCGCAGGTAAAGCACGTACAGGGGATTACCGACGAAGAAAATCATCGGGTTGGCGTGTATCAGCACCTTGATGGTCCAGAAGCGCAGATACGTCAGACCCCAGACCGGGAACTCGCGCGATTTCCACCGGCCGATGAGGAGCCATTTGGCCACGATCGGGAAGGTGCACAGACCCACGAATCCGATGCCGCCGAAGACGAACGATCGCAGGTAGATGCCGATCACATCCGAGCCGGCGGAGACCCACGCATAGCCTCGGTCGGCAACAAGTCCGGCGAGGAAGGAATATCCCAGGAAGAGCAGGAACTGCAGCGTTCCACAGAGGGCGTACCGCACCGTGCCGGCTGGCGGCAGCACCTCGGTCGACACCGGGACCGACGACTCGACAGGGGTGGGCGCGGCGTCCGCGAGCCCCGTCGCCAGACTTCCGATCGTGGGGTGCCGGTAGATATCCTTCATCGACGCCGAGGGGAGGTCAGTCCGCTTCCTGAGCCGTGCGCAGAATTGGGCCATCACCAACGAGTTGGCGCCGAGGTCATCGAAGAAGTGGCTGTCGACCGACACCCGCTCGACGCACATGACGTCAGCCAGCACCTCGGCAAGGTCTCTCTCGATGCCGGTCCTCGGGCCGGTGTACCTGCGCTTGTCGATCGCAGATTCATCCGGCCCGGGCACCAACGTGTCGACGGATTTCTCCTCCATGCGAGCTCCTTGAGGAACAGTCGAGCGCCATCGGCCATTATGGCGGCGCCCTGATACTCGCGCTTTTCGATGGCCGGAGCGAGTAATCCGGAATTCTGAGGTCGGGATCTGTTGTCCAGTTCCTAAACCGTTGCCCAGTCTCTGCTGTTCACCGTCGGGCTGCCACTCGAACTCGATCACGTTGGCGCGGCTGTAGCTCTCGGCGGCGCCAGGGGGTCCTCGCTACCGGAGGCCTGGCGTCGGGAGAGCGGCGGACTCGCTGCCCGATTTCATTCCTCATCCACGATCCCGCCCAATGGGACGGCGATGAGCTGCGCACGGGTCTCGCCCTACTGCATACGAGTGGCGTGGGCCTGATCCGGGAGGGGGATGCGCCGGTGGCGCGCAACAGTCATCAGTCTTGTTGCCGTCACATTGCAGCGATTGGCCCAGGGCTCCGAGGGGTGCCGGTTCGGCGCCCGAGCCCTGATGACTGACTGGACCCAGACCGACGATGACCGCTTCGGAGCGTCGCCAGATCTTTTCGAATGGCGGAGCAGTACGGCCATGAGTCGGAGCAGGTAAAAAGAGAGACGGTGCCAGAAGTCCATGCCCGGGCGATCGGGGCGCGGGACGGTGACGACATCTGGGACATCACAGCCTTGAGGCAGTACCGTCTGCCCCGGCAACCAAGTCCGTGGCCCACACGGCCGTCACGCAACGGTGTCGAGATCCTTGCCGCGATCGATCGGCGTCCCGTCCGCACGATGCCCGAGGGCGCCGGCCCATGAACGTCTGGCCTGAGCCGGATCCGCCGGCCCTGATCGGGGGAAAGGCGTTGGGCCACATACCGGAATCGGTGTGGGGGCCGAACTGTGTACCGCCGGATCGACTGCGTATGGGTGAATCACACGGCGGCGAGGGAGATCTCGGTCGACTTGATCAGGGCGACGACGGAGGAGCCGCGGGTCAGGTCCAGGTCGGTGACGGCGTCCTTGGTGATCGCGGCGGTGAGTTCGCCACCCGGGACGGTGACCTTGACGGAGGCCATGGCACCGCCCGTGGCGACGTCGCCGACCGTGCCGGGGAGTTGGTTGCGGATGGACAGTCCCTCGACCGCGGCGGTGGCGAGGGAGACCTCGGTGGACTTGATCAGGGCGCGTACGGCGGAGCCCTCTGCGAGGCCGAGTTCCTCGACGGCTTCCCGTGTGATCGCCGCGGTGATGTCCTGGCCGCCGTCGAGGCGGACCTTGACGGTCGCCATGACCTCGCCCGGGGTGATGGCGGTGACGGTGCCGGGAAGCTGGTTGCGGATGCTCAGGGTCATGACGGGACGCCTCGCAGAAAAGGTGTGGATTGTCCGGGTTTGAGCCTGTGGTGAGCCTCACCGTAGTCGTGTCGGGCGGTGGCCGTATTGCGGCCCGTCGCATCCGCCAGGTGAGGGTGGGAGTGCCTGGCAGGTCGGGCTGCCCGAAAGTCACGGATGTGCCGGGCTTTGAATCCCTGGCGTTCGGGGCTTCCGGCCTCGGCTGGGGCGAGCGCTGCGTCAGGCTGGGTATGCGTGTGTCTGTGCGGCCTTGACCGTGGCCCAGACAGGGGCTCCCGGATGGAGGTCGAGTTCGGCTGCGGCGACCGTGGTCAGGTCGGCGGCGAGGGGGAGCTCGCCGGTGAGGTCCGCGCGGATCTGGTCACCGTGCGTTTCGAGTCCGGTGACCTTGCAGTGCCACAGGTTGCGGGCGCTGGAGCCGGTGGGCCGGTCGCGGTGGAGGGTGACCGCGCCGGGCGGGAACGCGACGAAGGCGGGGCCGGTGAGATCCTCGGTGGTGGTGATCGCCGGGCCGGAGTCGAGCCGTACGGTGTGCCCCTCGGCCAGCCCCTTGTAGAGGTTCAGGCCGACCAGTTGGGCGATGTAGTCGGTACGCGGACGGCGGGCGATGTCGGAAGGGGCGCCCTCCTGGACGACCCGGCCGTGCTCGATGACGACCAGCCGGTCGGACAGCACCATGGCGTCCAGCGGATCGTGCGTGACCAGCACGGCGACCGCCTCGAAGTCGGCGAGGTGGCGGCGGAGTTGGGCACGTACGTCGAGGCGGGTGCGGGCGTCGAGCGCGGCCAGCGGTTCGTCGAGCAGCAGCAGCCGGGGGTGGGTGGCCAGGGCGCGGGCGAGGGCGACGCGCTGGGCCTGCCCGCCGGAGAGCCGGCGGGGTTTGGCGCCGGCGTGGTCGGCGAGGCCCATGCGGTCCAGCCACTCGGCGGCCTGTGCGCGAGCCTCGGCCTTGGACGCGCCCTGGCAGCGGGGGCCGAATGCGATGTTGTCGAGGGCGGAGAGGTGCGGGAAGAGCAGGTAGTCCTGGAAGACGACGCCGACCGGACGGGACTCGGGCGGCGTACGGTCCAGCGCGACGCCGTCGAGGCGCAGATGACCGCCGGTGAGCGGGGTGAGACCTGTGAGTGCGCGCAGGGCGGTGGTCTTGCCCGCGCCGTTGGGCCCGAGGAGCGCCACGACGTCGCCGGGCGCGGCCGTCAGCGCCACGTCGAGGTGGAAGGGGCCGCGGTTGACGACCAGATGGGCGTCCAGGCCCGCGGCGGATGCGTCAGTGGTGGAGAGGCTGCCCGTGGCGTCGTCGATGTCCGTCATGAGGGGTTCGTCCAGCGGTTGCGGGGTGGGGGAACAGTAAGGGACGCGCCGGCGGTCCGGCGCCTCGGCGATCCGGGGCGGACTGCGAGTGGCTCACGGGCGGTTCGGGTCATCGCGCCGTCATCCAACGGTCCCGTAGTGCGGCCAGGACCGCGATCGACACGGCGAGCAGGACCAGGCTCAGCGCGATGGCGGCGGCCGGGTCGTTCTGCAGGGCGAGGTAGACGGCGAGCGGCATGGTCTGCGTACGGCCGGGAAAGTTGCCCGCGAAGGTGATCGTCGCGCCGAACTCGCCGAGCGCGCGGGCCCACGCCAGCACGGAACCCGCTGCGATGCCCGGCGCGATCAGTGGCAGGGTGACCCGGCGGAACGCGGTGAAGCGGGAGGCGCCCAGCGTGGTGGCGGCCTCCTCGTACCGGGGATCGGCCGCCCGAAGCGTGCCCTCCACGCTGATGACGAGGAACGGCATCGCCACGAACGCCTCCGCGACCACCACCCCCGCCGTCGTGAACGGCAGCGTGATCCCGAAGGCCGAGTCCAGCCACTGCCCCACGACACCGTTGCGCCCCAGCGCCAGCAGCAGTGCCACACCACCCACCACCGGCGGCAGGACGAGCGGCAGCGTCACCAGGGCCCGTACGAAACCCCGCCCCGGGAAGTCCGTGCGCGCGAGAAGCCAGGCCAGCGGCACACCCAGCACCAGGCTCACCGCGGTCGCCGCGGTCGCGCACACCAGGGACAGCTGAAGGGCTTGCCACACCTCCGTGCTGGTCAGCTGGTCCGGCAGGCTGCGCCAGGGAGCCCGCACGAGAAGGGCGATCAGTGGCAGCAACAGAAACGCCAGGCCGGCGAGGGCAGGCAGCAGAAGAGGCAGAGGCACCCTGCCCCGGGCGTCCGCGCGGACGCGCCGGCGCCGCGGCCGGCCCCCGCGGGCGTCGCCACCCATGAGGAGCTCGTCCGCGGCGCCGGACTTGTCCAGCGCGGTCACGGCTTGAGGAACCCGGCCGCCGTCAGGACCTTCTGGCCCTCGGCGGACTGCACCAGCGCGATGAACGCCTTCGCGGCGTCGGCGTTGGGCGCGTCCTTGAGCAGCGTGATCGGGTAGTCGTTGATGGCCTCGGCGGACTCGGGGAACTCCACGCCCTCCACCCTGTCACCCGCCGCCTTCACATCGGTCTTGTAGACCACGGCGCCGTCGGCCTCCTTCAGCTCCACCTTGGTCAGGGCGCTCTTGACGTCCTGCTCGTACGAGACCGGGGTGAGCTTGAGCTTGCTGGCCTCCAGCGCCTTCTGCGCGGCCGCCCCGCACGGCACCGTCTTGTCGCACAGCACGACCTTCAGGCCGGACTTGGTGAGGTCCTTGAGGGAGGAGACCTTGTCGGGGTTGCCCGGCGGGGTCGCGATCTCCAGCTGGTTGCGCACGAAGGTGGACGGCGTGCCGACCGCGTCCTTCGCATCGGTGACGATCGCCATCGTCTTCGGGCTGGCGGCGGCGAAGACGTCGGCCGGGGCGCCACCGGTGATGCTGGCGGCGAGGGTGTCGCTGCCGCCGAAGTTGAAGGTGACCTTCGTACCCGGGTGGGCCTTCTCGAACCCCTTGCCCAGGGTCGTGAAGCTCTCCTTGAGCGAGGCGGCGGCGAAGACGGTCACCGTGCCGGAGAGCTTCTTCGACGAGCCCGTGGACGCCGAGGAGTTGTCGGACGAGGAGCAGGCGCTCAGTGCCAGCAGCGCAGCGGCGCCTGCGCCGGCCACCTGCAGGGTCCGGCGGGTCCGGCGTGCGGAACGGGTCATCACGGGGTCTACTCCCTCTGGTTTCTTCCGGAAGAGTCCGTCGGACTCCTCTACGGTCTCTCGACGACCACGTTGGTCGACTCGATCACGGCAAGCGCCGGAACACCCGGTTCCGGCGTCAGTTCCTCAGCCGAGTCCCGGCTGATCATGGACACCGCCCGGAACGGCCCGGCCTGGATCTCCACCCGCGCCGACACCTCTCCGAGGATCACGTCGGTGACGATCCCGGCGAGGCGGTTGCGCGCCGAGGATCCGTTGTTCGTCCGCTCGGCGCGGCGCAACTCCCGGGCGAAGGAAGCCGGTTCCGACCCGCGGATCATCCGCCGGCCCAGCTCGTCACGCTCGGCCTGCAGTGTCCCGCCGTCGACCCTGCGCCGCAGTGTGTCGGCGCTGACATCAAGGCGGCTGCTTCCCCGATCCGGTAGGTGTGCATGAGCAGATCATACTGCCGCAGATACGAGGTGGAAGTCTTCTGTGGCATTGCATGAGCTGGACTGTCTATGGGTGATGGTGGGCATGTGCGTTTATACGGGACTGCTGCCCGGGTATCGACATCTGGGAGGTGGTAGCCCGTGAGTCATTCCCTTCCGGCCGCCGATCCGGTGGCCGAGGTCGCCCTGACCGGCGACCTCGCGCGGCCTGCCCGGCTGAGAGCCTGTCGGGTGACCTTCGATCGGAAAGCGGACGCGGTCTGGCGCGTGCGATTCCAAGGCGCGGAAGGTCCTCGGATGGGGTCTCCCCTGCTCGAACGAAGCTGAGAGCTTGGGGAAGGAGCTACTAGGGCATTTCGGCAACGCGGGAAGCGTGCGTGCCAGGGCGTGGCCGCCCGATCAGAGGTCACCCGACAGGCTCTGAGGGTGCCCGACCTGCTCGCCTGGCCCCAGCACCGGGTACAGGTGACCTTTGAGTGCGCCACCAGCGGAATCCAGCACCAGCGCTTCGCAGGACCGCTGCTGCACGATGTCCTGTCCGACGCCGGTCCCGCCTTCGACCCCACCCGGCGCAAGGACCGCCTGCGCTTCCTGATCGCCGTGACGGGCGCGGACGGCCACCACGCCGTCCTGTCCTGGGCGGAGATCGACCCCGACTTCGGCCGTCCGTCCTGCTTGCGGCCAGCATCGACGACACCCCGCTCGACGGGGCCGGCCACCAGCTCGTGCTGCCGCGGGACCGCTGCGGCGCCCGGCACATCAGCGGCATCAGCGCGATACGCGTGGACGGCGGCTACACGGCGTGGACGTGACACCGGCGAGACGAACCCGGTGGAGGGCTTCGGCAGTTCTATGAGGGGCTGCTCGTCCCCGGCTGATGCGCAGCCGCCACGCCCGCCGCATCCAGGGCCGGCCACACCCGGTCGCGGGTCGGCGGAAGCTCCGTGAAGCGCACGCCGGTGGCGTCCCGCAGGGCGTCCGAGAAGGCCGTGCGCCGGACCTGAACGGAGCGTTGGCCGAGTCCCGTTACGCCCTGGCGTCGGCCCGGACCACCGCGCCCTGCAACGGAGTTGAGGAGACGCGACATGGCCATTGTGCTCTCCGTGTCGTACGGCGACGGCGGGGCATTGGCCGGTGCGGGGCGCACTCCTGCTCGGTGAAGGCGTGACCCACGGCCGCCGCCCGTACGTGTCCGCTCAGGTGCGGTCGATGTGCACGCTGGTCGACTTCACGCGGGCGGTGGCCTCCACGCCGACCTCCAGGCCCAGCTCCTCCACGGCCTCCCGGGTCAGCAGCGAGACCAGCCGGTGCGGCCCGGCCTGGATCTCCACCTGGGCCGCGACATCGCCGAGCTTGACGGCGGTGACGATGCCCGGAAAGGCGTTGCGGACAGAGGTGTATGAGGCGTCCTCCTCACCACCACCGGTCCTGGCGACCTCGATCGAGAAGGCGGCCAGATCCTTGCCGTCGATGAGCCGGCGTCCGCCCTTGTCGCGATGCGTGGCCACCCGGCCGGCATCCGCCCACCGCCGCGCGGTATCCGGGCTCACGCCCAACAGACGGGCCGCCTGCCCGATTGTGTAGGATTGCATACGCGCCAAGATAGATACATATTCCTTGCATATGCAAGCTCTTGCCCGAGGTGGCGTTGGCATACGCCGCACCACTTGAGTGGGCTGCGGCGTCCGGCCCCGGCGGGGATGCGGTCGTGAAAGTCTAGTAGGGCTTTGCCTGGTGGCATCGTACGCAGGGCTGCCTCGGGGAGGGTTGTCGGCAGGTGGGGCAGGCACCGGTCCCGGGCTCCGCACTCGGTGCGCGGCCGGGTGCCGTGCCCAGGGCCTTGACCGCCGGGCCGCGACGCGACAGCACCCCGGCTGACCCGGCCCACCTCTCCAGGGCCGGGTCGCAGTCCATTCCGTGAGGCAGGCCATGAAGTACGTCACAGTGCCGTACGTGGACCGTGTCTGCCGTCGGGGCTCTGGCGCCGGCAACGCCCCACCCCTGTCAGCCGATCCGAGGATTCCTCGCCGATGGGCCGGGCGCTGCGTCGCCCCAGGGCAACTTAGGTCACCCTTCCCCGTTGCTGTGGTCGCCTGGTACATGTGAGATTCCACCAGCGCATCGGAAGTTTCGCCATGAACAAGGAAGATCCCACCGATCTCATACCCTTCACGATCGATCTGACCTTCGAGGAAGCCCGGCGGCGGGTCGAGGTCGTGGCCGCACTCGGGCCCGACTGGGACCCGGTCACCGTTCTCCAAGGCGAGGACGAGGCGTACGCACTCCTCTACTCGGGCCTGGACGCCGAGCAGCGGCGCACCCATGACCTGCTGGTGGCGGCCGGTGTCCTGCCAGGAAGCGAGCCGGGCCGTGAAGCTGCCCATTGACCCACAGGCGGACGTCGCCCGCCGCGCCTGGATGGCCTGCCCCGTCTGCGACGACGCCCGCCATTGTGGGACCTGCGCCGACCGCCGTAACTGCGCTGATCACTGGCGCTATTTGATATCCACCAAGGGGCCGGTCGTTCACCTTCAGTGTCCGCAGTGCACGCATATGTGGTCAGTGAACACGCGGCCTGGCGTCACCTGCCGCGACGACAGCGCCCCCGACTTCTGACCGGCGGCGGGTCGAGCGAAAAGTCGCAGATCATGCCGGTGGCCGCTTGATCACCGCTCGGCGGGGTCTCTCCATCGGACGAACGCCTCTGTGCTCGGACGGAGTTCGGAGAACCTGCCCGACGGGGAGAGATCCCGTAACAGTCGACGCACGTCTGCCTCGAAGTCGTCGCGATGTGTGCCGAACAGGTGCGGAGCCGAGAACGACATCGAGAACACCCACGCGACGACATCGTCACCCCCTCCCTCGACGGCAGTCGGTGCCCGGGCGAGGCGGATTCGGGCAGGAAAATTTCTCGAACAAGGCAATCCCGAGAGCGCTCTGGAGCGTATCCCGTCTGGAAGCTCTTCAGGAGGAAAGCTCATGGCGATCTTCAGTTTCCTCATCCCCGCGAAACACCGTCACGACGAGAGGGACATGAGGTCGAGGCGCTTCGACGACCCCGGAAGGGATCGGCGTCGCCATCGTCGTCACTCCCACCACGGTCACCACTGGTGACTGCACAGGACGGCTGAGCGGGCCAGGGCTCCTGGCCTGCTCAGCCGGCGATCTTGAGGAACGCGTCTATGAGGCGTATCTCGCTTCATGTTCTGCGGCGGCTGCTGTCGGTGGCCGATGATTCCGACGCGGTCGTCGCCGCCGCGCCGCCGGTCGCCCCGCGTGACGCGTTCCGGCGCTTCTGGCCCTACACACGCGGTGGCCGGCGCTTCCTCATTCCGATACTCGTCTTCAGCATGATCGGACCCGTCGTCGACGCGGCCGAGATCTGGCTCTTCAAGATCGTGGTGGACGACGTTCTCGTTCCGCGCGATCTGCGTCCCTTCCTCTGGATCGCCCTGGCATACACAGGGCTCATCATCGGCTCCGGCGTTCTGGAGTTCGCCGACGATGTGACGTCCACCTGGGTCAGCGAGCGTTTCCTGCTGGCCCTCCGGTCGGATGTGTTCCGGCACGTCCAGGGCCTCTCGCTCGGGTTCTTCGAACGGCGGCGGCTGGGGGACGTGCTGTCGCGTATCACGGGCGATGTCGACGCGGTCGAGACGTTCCTCCTCTCCGGGGTGGCGGACGGCCTCTATTACGTGATCCGGCTGGGCGTCTTCCTGGGGCTGCTGTTCTACCTGCGGTGGGATCTGACCATTCTCGCGCTCGTCATCGTGCCGCTTTTCTGGTGCGCGGCCCGCCGCTTCTCCCGGCTGATCAAGGCCGCATCGCGGGAGCGGCGGCGGCGCAGCGGTTCGATCAGCGCGATCGCCGAGGAGTCGCTCGGCAACATCGCGCTGGTGCAGGCATACAACCGGCAGGAGACCGAGGAACACCGGTTCGCACGCGAGAGCGTGGGCAAGTTCCGCGCGGCGATGGCCTCGGCGCGCATCCGTGCTGTCTACAGCCCGATCGTCGAGGTCATCGAACTGACTGGCGCGCTGGCCGTCATGGGCCTGGGCACGTGGAAACTGGCTCAGGGGCAGCTCACCCTGGGCGGGCTGCTGGTCTTCCTCGCGCTGCTGAGCAGCCTCTACAGTCCGATCCGCGACCTGTCACACCTCACCAACACGTTTTATGCGGCGTCCGCCTCCGCCGAGCGGATCATCGAGTTGCTCGACCAGCGCCCCCAGGTCGTCGAAGCCGCCGGCGCCCGGAGGATCGGGCGGGCCCGGGGCGACGTCGAATTCCGTGGCGTCTCCTTCCGCTATCCGGGTACGTCCCGGTGGGCGCTGTCCGACGTGTCGTTCCAGGTGACGCCCGGCACGACGCTGGCGCTGGTCGGTGCGAGCGGTGCGGGAAAATCCACGGTCGGGAAGCTGCAACTGCGCTTCTACGATCCGGATCAGGGGTCAATCCTCCTCGACGGCACCGACCTCAGGGACCTGCAGCTGTCCGAGTTGCGCGAGAACGTCGCGGTGGTACTTCAGGAGACGCTCGTGTTCCACGGCACCGTACGGGAGAACATTGCCTACGGCCGCCCGGACGCGGCAGAGGCGGACATTGTCGCGGCGGCGCGCGCCGCCGACGCCCATGACTTCATCCAGCTGCTTCCCGAGGGCTACGACACCGTGGTGGGCCAGCGCGGCCGCACGTTGTCCGGCGGGCAGGCCCAGCGCCTCGCGATCGCCCGCGCGATGATCAGGGACGCGCCCGTACTGGTCCTGGACGAACCGACCACCGGCCTGGACATCCAGTCGGGCCGCCGGATCATGGAACCGCTGCGCCGGCTCATGGCCGGGCGGACCACCATCGTCATCTCCCACAATCTGATCACCACCCGTGACGCCACCTCCACGGTGGTGTTGGACCACGGCCGGGTCGTCGAGCGCGGCACGCACGAAGAACTGCTCCTGCGCGAAGGGGCCTACGCCCGGCTTCACCGGCTGAACGGAGTGACCGGCCCCGCCCTCTCCGCCTCCTCACCCGCTCGGAAGGTTCTCTCATGAGCCGCGCCACAGCCCGACCGGTTCCGCACCTCGCGCCCGGAACGAACCCCGCGCCGGGGTACGAGGTCCTGGCGCACCTGGCCCGGACCGGCTGGCTCGACCTCTACGACGCCTGGAGCGAGGAGCGGGACTGCCGATGCGTCGTGAAGGTCCTGCGCCCCGACCACCGCCATGAGGAGCAGCTGCGCGACCGGCTGTTGCGAGAGGGCCGTTGGCTCCGGACATTCACCCATCCGCACCTGGTCCGCGCTTACGACACCTTCGAGTCGCCCGAGCCGCTCGTCGTGCTGGAAACGCTGACGGGCGAAACTCTGGCCCACCTCATCGGCCGGTTGCGTCGGCGGCCGGCCGCCGCGGACGTGGCCCTCCTCGGCGTGCACCTGTGTTCCGCGATGTACTACCTCCACGGTCACGTCCTGCTGCACCTGGACCTCAAGCCGTCCAACGTCGTGGTCGACTGCGGGCACGCCAAAGTGCTCGACCTGAGCGTCGCACGACCGCCCGGAAGCGCCCCTCCGGGCGTCGGCACCTTCTGCTACATGGCTCCCGAACAGGCGCGTGGCGGGATGCTGTCGGCTGCGGCCGACGTGTGGGGCATCGGCGCAACGTTGTACGAAGTCGCCGTAGGCGACGTGCCGTTCGACATCGGCGTCACCACGGACGGGACCGACGACGGCGACGACACGGGCGGCGAGGACGACTGGTATCCGCAGCTCGAGGAACCTGCTCCGCCCATCCGGTCCCGCCGACGCCTCCCGCGTGGCCTCGCGACGGCCATCGACAGCTGCCTCCGGCCCGATCCGGCTGCCAGGCCCACGATTCCCGAACTCGCCGCCGCTCTCGATGCGACTCTGCCTCGGCAGCGACGCCACATTGCTCCGCCGGTGGTCGACTGACACGGCGGAACACGGCGGACAGCCGCTTGCGGCGATCGCCGCAGTGTGGCCGAGCGGCGCAGGGCCCGGGCCGCACCGCACACGCGCTTTCCCGCGGGGCGTGGGACGGCACCTTCGAGCGGATGCCCCGGGCAGCGCAGGCGCGGTCGGGCGCGGCCCTCGTGGTCGATCCTTCCTCGCGGAGAGGTTCGTGGGCGCGAGTCCCCGCTTGGCGAACTCGAGGCGGAACACCCGTGAGGGCAGCACGAGTGCGATGTACTGGTCACCGGCGACGATGTTGAGGCCGAAGGCGCAGGCGAACACGGTGAAGAACAGCTGTCCGGTGCTCCGGGCGGAGCGGAGCAGCGGGTCCACGAGGCGGGCGATCAGGCCGAACTCCTCCAGCAGGGCGCCGAAGGTCACCGCGCCGATGATGAGCCAGAGGGTAAGCAGCATGCTCTCCATGCCCCCGCGGGACAGGAGAGCGTCGATCTGTGCGATGCCGGAGTCGATGGAGAACCCGTTGGCCATGGCGCGCCAGACGCCCTTGACGGACTCGATCACGATGTTGCCGCTGCCGGAGACGAAGTCCCGTATCACCGCAGGCTGGAGGAACGCTCCCAGGACGCCGGCGAAGAGTGTGGAGCATGTCAGTGCCGGGGACGCGGGCACTTTTCGGATCGACAGGGCGGCCAGCAGGACCAGTGGCAGCAGGTTGAGCGGTGTGATGTGGTAGATGTCGCCCAGGCTGCTGAGCTCGATGTCCTTGCCCACCGGATTGTGCACGTCGGGGCCCCGGACCAGACCGATGACCAGGAACACGACGAAGGCGATCATGAAGGCGGGCAAGGACGTCCATGCCTGGCGTTTGATGTGTTCGTAGACGTCGACCTGCACCATCTGGGCGGTGAGTACGGTCGTTTCCGACAGGGGTGAGAGCTTGTCGCCGAGGTAGGCCCCGGAGATCACGGCGCCCGCGGTGATGGCGGTCGAGACCCCGAGCATGTCCGCCACTCCGACCAGTCCCACCCCGATCGTCCCTGCTGTGGTCCAGGAGCTGCCGATACTCATGGCGACCGCGCCGCAGATCAGTGCGGCGGCCGCGTAGTACCAGCTTGGTGACAGGGCCTGGATCCCGTAGTAGACGAGTGTCGGGATGGTTCCGGACAGATTCCAGACTCCGATGAGGGCGCCTACCGCCAGAAGGATGAGGGCGCCTACCGCCAGAAGAATGAAGACGGCACTGGTGATGGACGTCAGCGCCTTCTGGCCGGCCTGCTGTACAGCGGCCCAGCTGTGCCCGTTCTTCAGGGCGATCAGTGCGGCGGCCATCGCGCACATGATCAAGGCCACCTGGATCGGCCCGTCCAGCGCTCCCAGGCCGAACAACGCGAGCGACCCGGCCACCAGGACTGCCAGCACCACCAGGGGAACGATTGCGTCCGCGAGCGACGGCAGACGGATCGGACGCTCGGGCTCCGCCTGCTTGTCGTCCGCCACATCAGCTCCGGTTCGCACAGGGGCGTGCCGACCGCGACACCGCACGTCCACTGGGACTGGAATTTAGCGTTATTGGCGCTCTTTGTCGCGTTATAGACGGTTTAGATCCTCAAGAAGTCCGGGTGGCGGCGTTCGTCCGGGTGCTGCACGAAATGCGATCGCGGACCGGGGCGCCGATACGGAGGGTGACGCCCGGTGGGCGCCGGCGCAGAGGGAGCACGCCGATGAAACGGGACGGCGCCCCTTGGAGTGTGCCCGAGGGGCGCCAGGCGGATGGCCGACCAAGGGATGGGCGAACCGTCAGGTCCAGAGCCGGTACGTCACTTCTCTCGGCATCTGCGACGGCCTGCTGTCGGTGAAGACGAGGCGGAGCTGGGTGTAGTGCTGTTGGTGGGAATGCTTCTTCAGAGGCTCCGAGCGGTCGAGCCTGACGGTCACGGGATAGGAGTGGAACGTGCCCTCGGCGCAGAAGGGCCGACAGTCGTTCACTACGTTGAGCCCGCTGCCCGCGGCGAAATTCGGTTTCCAATCCGACCACCGAAGTGCCGTGAGGATGCTGTTGCCATCCCCGCAGGCGATCAAGAACTCGTTCGGGCGTACTTGAGGATGCGAGAAGCAGTCGACGATCACCACGTCGGCGGGTGACCGTGTCCCTGTGGAAGCGGATGCCGGTGCGATCGCTGTTGCGAGCGATGCCGCGGCACAGATCAATACCGCTGCCTTCAGCTTGTGTCTCTGCATGTCCGCTCCCAGCCGTCTCTCTCTGAGCCCATCTGCCTGTACGCCTGGTCCACCCCGGGGCGCGATCTGCGAACCCGGAGCGGACGCCGGACGGTGCTGCCGGCCCCTTCTCAACGGTCGTTCCGGTATCGACGCTACGACCGCGTTCAGTGACGCACCACCCGCACAGGTAACAACTTCGCAAAGGGCAGAAATATGCATATCTTCACGTGCGTGAGCGGAGTTCGTGAAGGCGTCGGAGGTGGCGAAACGGGGCTGTGTCCCCGTTTACGGCAACCGCGCCGACGGAGCCTTCATGCGGGGAGCTTCGCGGGGCCGCAGATTCGCAACCCGCTCGGTACCGCCCTCCTTGAGCCAGGCCAGAAAGGTGAGAACGAAGATGCCTTCCACCACCAGGGACAGGACGCCGTACGGCGGCTCCCAGCCGGCTTCGCGATAGTCCGGCAACCCGACGGTGCGGGACAGTAGGAATCCGATGATCATGCCGATGCTGGTAGTTGCCCCGATCAGCCCTGCGCCGAGCGGTTGCCTCTGAAGGACGAGCCCTGCGGCGACGCCGAGCATCACCAGGCTGCCGACCAGGAACAGGATGCCGATGTAGGGCATCTCCGGCAGGTGGGAGGGGACCAGCGAGAGATGGATCACCGCGTTGGCCAGGGCGCAGGACGCTGCGGTCCCGCGCAGTGCGAGGTGGGTCGTGCGAGACGTCATCACGACTCCAGGGGTCCGAGGCGGCCGGCGCCGCCGTGCTTCTGACAGGGGCTGCGGACCGGGGTCACGCCGGGGCGCTTCCGGTGCCCGCCAAGCCTTCCGGTCCTGGGGCCGGTCGGCCACTGTCGTTCGTAAGAGCGTGCCTTTGTTACCTACGGTGCTGCCGGGCCAAGGGTTCATGATCGGCCCGGTCCGGGTAAGTCGGCGTGGCGCGTTCGCGCCAGGAGGCTCCGGTACATGGACCGCGACGCGGGTTCTGTCCCAGTTCTTCGGCAGTGTCGAGGGCTGCCGGGCGGAGGCAATCCCTGGGGGCTCGTGTTACGTAGGGAGTATGCGCAGGATTGGCATTCCCCTGGAGCGGGTGCCCGACGAAGCGCTGCTGGCCGGCCTCATGACCGGCGATCCCGAGATCGCCGTGGCCTTCGTTCGGCGGTTCCAGCGCCGCGTTTTCGGCGTGGCCGTCGCTGTGGTCGGAGACGTCCAGCTCGCCGAGGATATCGCTCAGCAGACCTTTGAGCGCGCCTGCCGACACGCTCAGGTCTACGACCCGCGCCGGGGATCGGTGCCCACCTGGCTGGCGGCCATCGCACATAACCTTGCGATCGACGCCGTACGCGCCCGCAAGGCCACTCCGGTCGACCCCACAGACCTGGAGAACATGATGGAGACCGTCACCAGCACGCCGGAGCGGCAGGCGGTCTCCGCCGAAGCCGCAGCGGAACTGCGTCGAGCGGTGGCCGCGCTGCCGCGCGATCAGGCACGTGCTCTGGTGATGGCCGGCATCTACGGGATGACGGCTCAGCAGGTCGCCGATTTCGAGAAGATCCCGCTCGGTACCGCCAAGACCCGGATCAGGGCAGCCATGGGCAAGCTCCGCGTGTCCCTCGCAACCAGGCAGGCGGACCACGATGACTGAGACCCGCGGATTCACCTGTGAGCAGCTCCGGGAGATCGGTGCGGAGCTGGCGCTCGGCGTTCTGCCGGCCAAGGAGCGGGCCGGGGCGATGGACCACCTGGAGCACTGTCCCGCCTGCCGCGAATACGTCCACGAGCTGGTGGCCACGGCGGACGCACTGCTGGATCTTGTCCCGGGAAGCGAACCGCCGGTCGGCTTCGAGGACAGGGTGATCGACCGGCTGGGACTGCCCTCCGGGCGACGGCCGCGCCGGCGCGTACAGTGGCGGCGCTTCGCCCTCGCTGCGGCGGCAGTCGCGGCGGGCCTTGCCCTCGGTGGCGGTGGTTGGGTGCTCGGCGCATCCGTCGGCCGTCCGGCCCCGGTCGCGCCGATCGTCTCTCCGGTGCAGCCGCAGCTGCTCACCGCCGGACTCACCCACGGGGGCGAGTCGCGCGGGCAGATTTTCCTCTACACCGGAGCCTCGCCCTGGCTGTACATGACGGTGGACGCCGAAGGGCACTCCGGCACCGTCCGGTGCGAGCTGCAGCGAGCCGACGGCTCCACCGTCCAGGTCGGTTCCTTCGCTCTCAGCAAGGAGGGCTACGGTGCCTGGGGCGCGCCCTACCCCGCCGGCACGGCGCCGGTCACCAGCGTCCGCCTGCTCACCGCTGACGGCTCCGTGCTCGCCGACGCCACCTTCGGACAGTCCCACCGCTGAGCAGGGGCGTCGGCGAGACGCCTCAATGCGCGATGTGCGGACTGACCGGACGTCTAGGCGGTCGCGTACACGCGGCTCGCGAACTCGGCGATCTGTTCGTCGCTCAGGTTCTTCGCGAGATTGGCCTCCGTGATCATGCCGACCAGGCGGTGGCCGCTCTGGACATCGATCACCGGCAGCCGCTTTATCTGATGTTCCTCCATGGTCGTCAGGACCTCGGAGGCATCCGCTTCGGCATCGATCCAGTGGACCTTGGCACTGAGGGACCCGGCCTGCACGGTCGCTGGGTCGACACCCTCGGCGCAGCACGTGATGACGATGTCACGGTCGGTGATCAAGCCGGTGAGCCTGTTGTTGTCGCCGCAGATGGGCAGGCAACCGACGTTGAGATCGCGCATCATTTTCGCCACATCGAGCAGCGACTGGTGCGCACCGACGCACTGCACGCCACTGGACATGATGTCTCGCGCTCGCAGCTTGGCAGCCATGATTTCCTCCGTCCTCGACAGCGTTGCCCCTCCGTCATCGATCACAACACGAATGGCTCAGCGTCGCTCCCCGGATGCGTCGGCGAAGTAGTGGATCCCGAATCGGCCGCGACCGGGCACGGATCCGGGCGCTCGTGCAACCCGTCATGTGCCGTCGCCCGTGAGTGTCGGCCCGGCGACTGTGCGGCGCGATCGACGTCCGGACCGCTGACCGCTATGGCTCCACGTGGCCGAATCCCACCTCGAAGTGCTCGACCGAGACAACCCGTTGGCCTTCCCTGTGGGCGACTTCCTCGCGGAGCCGGGTGGCCCGGTCCTCGCTGGCCTGCATGGCCTGCTCGTCATCCCACAGAGTCAGGGACGTGGCCTTCCCGGAGGCTCGGTCGACGAGGTAGTACATGCCCCGGAAGCCGGAATCTTCCCGGATCTGCTCGAGAATCGCTTCCCAGTTCGCGGTCAGGTCTCCCTCCGCAGGAACCGGTGAGCCCTGATAGGTGCTCAGCCTCGCGAACATGGCTGCCACCCCTTTCCTGGCCGGCTGCCGGTCGGGGGGACAAGCAGCCCCAGGACCAGCGTGCTCCGGCAGGCCGCACGCCGCATGCCGAGCAACGCTGCCATGCGTCCACCGGCCCGCTGGGGGCGATTCGTACGGTGCGAGATGTGCGCCCGGCTGCGAACCGGTAGTGACGGCATGCTTGACGCCCCTCGAAAGGGGCGTGTCTCCCGGGCGGGGGACTGCCTCTCGTTACGCTCGTGCCCCTTTGCCTGCGGTCCCGGCCCATACGGGAGCCGCACGCGCCGAACGCCGATCCTGCCTCCAAGGAGTTCCGCAGCAAGCTTCTTGATGGTGCGTCAGGTGGTGGTGCGATCCGCATCGGCAGGCACGCCGGACAGGGGTGACGTCGACCTGGCTGCGCCGCGGAGAATGGCAGGACTCGGTCGGGACGGGTACGGAGACGACGGCGGGCGACCGGCATGTTCGGCATCGACGAGGACGGGGCTCCGGTCACCCTCGGTGCGCGCGTGCTGTCGATTCGGTCGTCCGGGAGGTCGGCTGTGACGTCGGCAGTGGTTCGGATTCGACGCCTGCCTGCCGATGGCCGGGCTTGACCTGCGTCTTCACCCAGCTGATGACCGGCTCCCGGGTCGCCTTCGAGGCGGGCCTGGGCTCGGTCCTCATCGCGGCCGCGGTCGGCGTCACCTTGGGGGTGCTGGCCGCGTTCGCCCAGGGCCGGCTGGACGACACGCTCTCCGCGTTCCTCGACATCCTGATCGCCTTCCCGACGCTGCTGCTGGCGATGCTCATCGTCGCCGCCCACTCGGCCACACTGGGGTCGGCCGTGCTGGCGATCGGCCTCGCGCAGAGCGCGGTCGTGGGACGGCTCGTGCGGATTCTGGTCAAGCGGGTCCTGGCGCAGGACTACATCACGGCCGCGCCCACGTCCGGCACGTCGTGGCCGCGGATCGTGGCCGGGCATGTGCTGCCCAACATCTGGCCGACGCTCGTGGTGAACCTGGCCCTCCAGTTCGGGCTCGCGGTGCTGGCCGAGGCCGGCTTGTCCTACCTGGGTCTGGGGGCACCGCCGCCCAACGCCTCGTGGGGCCGCATGCTCCAGGAGGCGCAGGCCACCTTCACCACGGCCCCGGCCGGCGCGCTCGCCCCCGGCATCCTGCTCGTCCTGCTCGTCATCGGCGTGAACCTCATCGCCGACGGACTGCGCGACACCCTCGACCCGGCGGCCCGACGGAGGCGCGCATGAACATCCTCGACGTGCGCGACCTCGGGATCCGTACGGCAGACGGGCGCACGCTCGTCGACGGCCTCTCGCTGACCATCGCTCCCGGCGAACGACTCGGCCTGCTCGGGCTCGCCCGGGCAACCTCCGGCACCGTTCGGTTCGACGGAAGCAGGAGCAGGGCCTGACTCTCGTCATGGTCTCCCACAACCTGTCGGTAGTGGCCTCGCTGTGCGAACGCACCACCGTCCTGGAGAGCGGCCACATTGTTGAACAGGGCGAAACCGGACAGGTGATGGGTGCTCCCGCTCACCCGTACACACGTCGCCTGGTCGACAGCGTGCCGCGCCTGCCCGCGTGACCGGTGGGCTCGATCACGAGGTTCCGGTATCGCCTCCGCTGACCGGTCGTGACCGGCGGTCCGTCCGGCGTGATCTCCGTCGGCACCGCAACCGCCCCGAGTGCTGCTGATGGTGCCGTATGCCTCAGCGCCGCACGGTTCTCAGCTCACCCCGGCCCACGCGTAGCGGTGTTCCGGTCGGCCGGTGTCGCCGTACTTGAGACTGAGTCTGATGCGACCCGCACTCTCCAGATACTTGAGGTATCGCTGGGCCGTGGAGCGGCTCAATCCGGCGCGGACAGCGACCTCGTGTGCCGACAGCGGTTCTTCGGCTGCCGACAGGACGTGGCGGATGACGTCGGCGGTGGGCGCGGAGTGCCCCTTGGGCAGGCCGGCTGCGGCAACGGCCTGTGGAGTACGAAGCGCCCCGAAGATCTGGTCGACCTGCTCCTGCCCGGCCTCGCCCCGGCCGCTGCCCACGCCTTCGAGAGTGCGGCGCAGGGCGGCGTAGCTCTCCAGCTTGGACTTCAGACCGCCGAAGCTGAAGGGCTTGACCAGGTACTGCAGGGCGCCGTAGCGCATGGCAGTCTGCACAGTCGTGACATCCCGAGCGGCCGTCACCATGATCACGTCTGCCGTGTGGCCGCGTTGGCGAAGTCGCCGTACGAGCGTCAGTCCCGTCTCGTCCGGAAGATAGTGATCGAGCAGTATGAGGTCTACATGTTCGCGCTCCAGCACGGACAGTGCCTGCGCGGCGGTGTGCGCGCGAGAGACGATGCGGAAGCCGGGCACCTTGGCCACGTACGCCGCGTTGATCTCGGCCACACGGAAGTCGTCGTCCACCACCAGGACGTCGATCATTGAAACTCTCCCACTTCGGTCAGCTGTCGGACGGCGAGTGTCTCGGGCAGGACGACGGTGAAGACCGCGCCACCGCCGGCCCTGGCACTGACGCGGGCCACACCGCCGTAACGCTCCGCGAGACGGCGTACCAGTGCCAGGCCGAGCCCCCGGCCCCGATGCGCGGGGGACTCCTTGGTGGACCAGCCCTCGGTGAAAATCTGTTCGCGCAGATCGGGTGCTACGCCAGGGCCGTTGTCGCTGACCCGCAGGACCGCTGTGGTGCCCTCCGCGAAGAGCTCGACTTCGATGACGGAAGCGACGTCCAGTGCGTTGTCGATCAGGTTGCCCAGGACGGTCACCAGATCGCGCGGGTCCACCACCACGTCGGGGAGCAGCGTGCCCGGGGAGATGCGCAACGATGCGCCCCGCTCTGCCGCGATGGCCGACTTGCCCACCAGCAGCGCGGACAGCAGGGGGTCATTGACGCGCTCCGCGACCTGCTCCGCCGACGCCCGCTGACCATCGGCCACCTCCGCGACGAACTCCATCGCCGCGTCGTGCCTCCCGAGTTCCAGCAGCCCGAGCAGGGTGTGGAGCCGGTTGGCATGCTCGTGGTCCTGGGCGCGGAGCGCGTCGAGAAGGCCGTGCGTGGAGTCCAGCTCGCGGCCGAGCAGCTCCAATTCGGTGCGATCGCGCAGCGTGACCACAGCGCCGCCGTCACCGGTCGGCATGCGGTTGGCGACGAGCACCCGTCCCCTGCACACGGTGAGCAGGTCCGCGCCGTCGACCTGCCCCGTCAGCACCTCTGCCGCACGGCCCGTCGGCAGCACCTCGCTCAGAGCACGTCCGACGGCGTCCGGCGTCAGCTCCAGCAGACGCTGCGCCTCGTCGTTCAGCAGCCGGATCCGCCCCCGGGCATCGAGGGCGAGAACTGCTTCGCGAATGCTGTGCAGCATGGCCTCGCGCTCGTCCAGCAGCGACGAGATGTCGGCGAAGGCCAGTCCGTGCGTGCTGCGCTGCAGGCGTCGCGAGACGGCCAGGGCAGCCAGCACACCTGCGGCGAGCGCAGCCCCCGCGTAGAGCAGAAGTCCGGGAATGGTTCCGAGCAGCCGCTCGCGGACGCTGTCGTAGGCAATGCCCACCGAGACGGCACCGACGATGGTCCCGCGCCTGTCGCGGAGGGGGACCTTCGCGCGCGCCGAGCGGCCCAGGGTTCCGTTGTCGATCTGCATGATTTCCCGGCCGGCCAGGGCCGTGCTGGGATCGGTGGAGACGTGCTTGCCGATCTGCCGGGTGTCGGTGTGCGACCAGCGGACCCCGCGGGTGTCCATGACCACGATGTAGAGCGCACCGGTGGCCCGCCGGATCCGCTCTGCCTCGGCCTGTACCGGCCCGCTGGGGCTGGGCTCGGTGCTCGTCAGGTGTAGCACCAGCCCGGGTTCGGCGGCCGTGGTCTGGGCGATGGACAGGGCCTGACGCATCGCCTGGTCGTCCAGCTGGTGGCTGAGCGGGGCAAGGAAGAGACCGGTGACGAGCATGACCACCCCGGTCGTGATGGCCACCTGAGTGAGCAGGACCTGCGCGAAGACACGGCGGGGCCAGTGTATCCGCATGCGTTCGCCCTCTGCCCTTCCGCCAGCCTGGAACCCAAAGCTCCGTTTTGCCTTGTGTGAACGCAACGTAAACGCCGCTGTCGCCTCTGACTAGCCCTCGTAGCGCTTTCGTTCTGCGAGCGTGAGCAGAACGAGCAGAACCGCGGGTTATGGGCAGAAGCCGGAGTTGTGAGCGCAAGGGTGCCGCCGTGCCCGGGACGCACCTAGCGTCCCGCCTCATGAACAGCGAAACGAGCCCCGCCATCGAGCTGCGGGGGGCGAGCAAAGCGTTCCGGACTCCGTCGGGGGCGCTCCACACCGCCGTACGAGATCTGGACCTCACGATCGGGCGCGGTGAGTTTGTTGCCGTGGTGGGACCTACCGGCTGCGGCAAGTCGACCACGCTGACCCTGGTCAGCGGCCTGGAGGAGCCCACCGAGGGCGAGGTGCTGGTGGCCGGTGAGCCGGTGCGCGGCATCGGCGACAAAGTCGGCTTCGTCTTCCAGCAGGATGCGGTCTTCCCCTGGCGCACCGTGCTCTCCAACGTGATGGCAGGTCCCCGCTTCCGGGGCGTGCCGAAGCCCGAGGCGAAGGAACGCGCCCGGGAATGGCTCGCCCGGGTCGGCCTGTCCTCCTTCGAGGACCGCTATCCCCACCAGCTGTCCGGCGGTCAGCGCAAGCGTGTCGCGCTCGCGGCCACCTTCGTCAACGATCCCGAGATCCTGCTCATGGACGAGCCCTTCTCCGCACTTGATGTGCAGACCCGGGCCCTGATGTCGGACGAACTGCTGGAGTTGTGGGCCGGGACCGGCGCCTCCGTCGTCTTCGTCACCCATGACCTGGAGGAGTCCATAGCGCTGGCCGACAAAGTCGTGGTCATGACTGCGGGACCGGCCACCGTCAAGGAGGTCTTCGAGATCGACCTGCCCCGCCCGCGCAAGGTCGAACAGGTGCGTCTGGAGCCCCGGTTCCTCGAGATCTACCGGGAGATCTGGTCCTCGCTCGGCGAAGAGGTCCGCATCACCCGCGAGAGGGGTGCTCTCCATGTCGCCTGAATCCATCACCGCGAGCGCCGCCGTGACCAAGACCGAGCGGACCCAGGCCAGAGCGCGGGCCAGCCGCAACCGCAGGTTCCTGGTGCTCGGCAGCCGGATGGCACTGCTCTTCGCGATCATCGGGTTGTGGGAGTGGCTGGCCCGGACCGCGGTCATCGACCCGTTCAACTTCTCCATGCCGTCGAAGATCTGGGACCAGATCCGCACCTGGGTCGTCGACGGCACCGCCCAGGGCTCCCTGTGGGAGCAGATCTGGTACACGCTCTACGAAGCGCTGCTCGGCTGGATCATCGGTGTGATCGCCGGTGTGCTGCTCGGTATCGCGCTGGGCCGGATCCGCTTCGCCGCCGATGTCCTGGGCCCGTACATCAAGGTGCTCAACGCCCTGCCGCGCATCGTGCTCGCCCCGATCTTTCTGATCTGGTTCGGTCTCGGCCCCGCCTCGAAGGTGGCCTCCGCGGTCGTCCTCGTGTTCTTCCCCGTCTTCTTCAACGCCTTCCAGGGCGCCAGGGAGGTGGACCGCAACCTCGTGGCAAATTCCCGCATCCTGGGGGCCAGCAACCGCCAGGTCACCTTCCAGGTGGTCATCCCCTCGGCCACGTCATGGATCTTCACCAGCCTGCACGTGAGCTTCGGCTTCGCGCTCATCGGCGCCATCGTCGGCGAGTACATCGGCGCCACCAAGGGTCTCGGGCTGCTGGTCGCCGCTTCCCAGGGCACCTTCAACGCCGCCGGCGTCTATGCCGCCATGGTCATCCTCGCGGTCGTCGCGCTGCTGGCCGAGGGGCTGTTGACCTTCCTCGAGAAGCGGCTCTTCCGCTGGAAGCCTGCTGACGCCGACTCCGCACGCTGACGCCGCACGCCATCCGAACATCCCATTGCTTCTTCACAAGGACGTGAACCAGTTGCGTACATTCACCCGGATCTCGGCCGTCGCCGTCGCCGGCGCACTCGCCCTGACCACGCTGACCGCATGTGGCGACAACTCCACCTCCGCCTCCGGCGACAAGAACGTCAAGGTCAAGATCATGGTCGGCGGCCTCGACAAGGTCATCTACCTGCCCGCGATGCTCACCGAGCGCCTGGGCTACTTCAAGGACGAAGGGGTCTCGGTCCAGCTTCTGACCGAGCCCGCGGGCGTCCAGGCCGAGACGGCCCTGGTCTCCGGTGATGTGCAGGGCACCGTCGGCTTCTACGACCACACCCTCGACCTTCAGGTGAAGGGCAAGCAGGTCGAGTCGGTCGTCCAGTTCTCACAGGCTCCCGGCGAAGTCGAGATCGTCTCCAACCAGGCAGCGGGCGACATCAAGTCGGCGAAGGACTTCAAGGGCAAGCAGCTCGGAGTGACGGGCATCGGCTCCTCGACCGACTTCCTGACGAAGTACCTCGCCGTCAACAGCGGCGTCCAGACCAGTCAGTTCACACCCGTCGCGGTGGGAGCGGGGCAGACCTTCATCTCCGCCCTCCAGCAAGGCTCCATCCAGGGCGGTATGACCACCGACCCGACCGTCGCCACCATCCTGGACAAGAAGCTCGGCAAGATTCTCATTGACATGCGCACCCCGGAAGGCTCCAAGCAGGCGCTCGGCGGGCTCTACCCCTCCTCCAGCCTCTACATGCAGACCGAGTGGGTGAACAGCCACAAGGAAACCGTCCAGAAGCTGGCCAACGCCTTCGTCAAGACGCTGAAGTGGATGTCTACGCACAGCGCCGACGAAATCGCGGCCAAGATGCCCGCCGACTACGCGCAGGGCGGCGGCACGGCTCTCTACGCGCAGGCCATCAAGAGCACGCTGCCCATGTTCACCACGGACGGCGTCATGCCCGCGGACGGCCCCGCCACCGTCGAGCGCGTGCTGAAGGCCTTCAACCCGAACCTGAAGAATGCCAAGGTCGACCTCGACAAGACCTACACCACCGAGTTCGTCAAGAACGCGGGCTGACCGCACGCGTCGATCGCGCCTGCGCACCGGCGGGCCGGCTCGCCGGTAACGGCCTCCCCCGCGGTAGGGAGTGGATCAGCGAGCGGCGTCGCAGGGCGTCGGGAGCCCACTCCCTATCGTGGGGGAGGCCGTAAGTCCCGGTGCGCAGGCGCCTCCGGCTCACGCGACGGCCTGAATGACGCACCCACTGGTCGGCGGAGCTCCCGAACTCGAACGACTCGCCTCGGCGGACACGTCGTTCCCCCGGGGGCTCCGCTTTCCTGCGAACGGCGGAACCCGCGGCACGCGGCCGGTGCGACACCGACGGGCGCCCGGGCAGAGGCGGCATGTGTGATCCAGCACCGAGAGGCAGGCCCTCTCCGCGAGGCGCCTTTGCCGCCTTCTGGCTAAGGTCGACGGGGGCCGAGTAGCGGATCGACGGAGGCTCCCATGATCATGAAAGTTGAAACACGCGATGTGGCCCCGCGCCTTGCCACTGGCGCGTTCTTCCTGAACTCGGGGTTGAGCAAACTGAAAGCGGACGAGGGGACGGCCGCGGGCGTGCACGGCATGGCCTGCGTGGCGTATCCATTCCTGAAGAAGTTGGACGCACAGCGCTTTACCCGGCTGCTCGCCTGGTCGGAGATCGCGGTCGGCGGAACACTGCTTGCTCCCTTCGTTCCGACCCCGCTGGCCGGGCTTGCCCTGACCGGGTTCTCCGGCGGGCTGGTCGGCCTGTACCTCCGGGTCCCCGGAATGCGGGAGCCCGGCAGTCTGCGACCTACGCAGAACGGCATCCCGCTGGCCAAGGACTCCTGGATGCTGGGGATGGGGATCGGCTTCCTGGGCGCGGCTTCACGCCGGGGAGGCGGGTGCACGACCCGGCGCCGGCGGTGCCGGTGCGGACGGCACTGACGGGACGGCCGACGCCGGACCGGCGGTGCTCATCGACGCGTGTCGATGGCAGGGCCCGGGTGCGGGAGCGGCGATGGTGGTCGCATGAAAAGCGCGGACCTTTTGGCGGATGCGTTCACACGAGTCCAGGAATCGGTGCACTCGGCGGTCGAGGGTCTTTCCGTCGACGACCTGCACGTGCGGCTCGACGAGGGCGCCAACTCGATCGCATGGCTGGTGTGGCACCTCACCCGGATTCAGGACGACCATGTCTCGGACGCGTTCGGTGTGGAGCAGGTCTGGTTCTCCCAGGACTGGGCCTCCCGATTCGACCTGCCTTTCGAGAAGGGAGCCACCGGGTACGGGCACAGCAGTAAACAGGTCGCGTCCGTGCAGGTGGGTTCGCCCGAACTGCTGCTCGGCTACCACGACGCGGTCCACGAGCGGAGCGTCGAATTCATCCGGGGGCTCGACGCCAGGTCCCTGGACCGCATCGTGGATGAGGCCTGGTCGCCGCCGGTCACCCTCGGCGTCCGGCTGATCAGCGTCATCGCGGACGACCTGCAGCATGTCGGCCAGGCCGCATTCGTCCGGGGCTCGCTCGAGCGTCGTTGAAGTGCTCTCCCTCGCGAGCGAGGGAGATTCCTGTCTACCTTGCGGTGGCGGGCTTGACGCGACGGGCGCGCCTGACGACTGCCCTTCCGGCAGCCGGGACGAGCGCGAGGCCCGTCCGGTACAGGTGAAGGACGTTCATCGATGCGTTGTGGTCGGCGTTGCCGGACCAGCCGCAGTCGGGGTTCTTGCACACGAACACGGCCTGGTTCTCCCGGCTGCCGGGTGTGGTGCAGCCGCAGGCGGAGCAGCGCTGGGAGGTGCCGGGGGCGGGGACCTTGTGCAGGGTGCCGCCGTGTCGGGCGGTCTTGTACGTCAGCATCGTGACGGTTCGGCCCCATGCCTGCCGGCTGATGGCACGGTTAAGGCCGGATTTCTGTGCGACGTTCCTGCCTGGCTGTTCTAGGGTGCCTTTGGCGGACGTGACCATGTTCGTGATGGTGAGTGCTTCGACCACGACCACGCTGTACTTCGTGGCGATGGCGGTGGTGGTCTTGTGCTGCCAGTCGACGGCGCGGCGCTTGGCTTTCGCGCGCAGGTCGGCGATCTGGCGTAGGTGCGGTGCAGGCGGCGAGAGGTCCTCCCGCCGGGCTTGCGGTGCTTCTTGCGCCGGGCGGCCCGCTGCTCCAGACGCAGAAGCCTGGCCTGCTCGGATTTGGTCAGCCACTCGCCGTGGCCGTACGTGGTGCCGTCCGAAAGGGCGAGGGGCACGGTGATGCCGACGTCGATGCCGACCTCCGGCCCCCGGTGCGGTTCCGGCTCGGGGGCCAGGGTCTGGACGCGGAAGGCGATGTGCCAGCCGAGGGCATCCTTGACCAGCCGCGCTCCGGTGATGCGGTTGTCACCATCGGCCTGTCTGCCGACGGGCAGGTTCTTCGTCCAGCGGAACCGGACCCGGCCGAGCTTGGGAATGTTGATCATCCCCCACCGGCGGTGGACGCGGGCGATGTTCAGGTCCCGGCCCTGCGGAATGTCCACCGACATCACCGACCGCGAGCGGGCCTTGAAGTCCGGCGCGGCCGCACGCCCTTCCCAGCAGTTCTTCCCGGCCGGGAGGTACGTCTTCAGAACTGCCTGCGCAGCCTGCGCCGGGAGGACGGCGAGGAAGTCGATGTCCTTGCGGGCCTGGCGTATCGCCGCGTCCGCGTTTGCCGGGGTCCGCTTGTCCTTCGGCATCATCTGCCACCACGCGTGCAGCAGATTCCACATCGTGCGTGCCGCATGAGCCTGCTCATCGGCCCTGGCCGAGAGCACCGGGTCCAGCGCCAGCCGGGCACGGTGCCCGAACTGCCGCTTCTCGTACCCGATTTCGACGCTCACGTCGTCACCGTACCATTTGGTTCATGTCACCACGCTGGAACCCGAATCCCCATGTGCGCACCGGTCGCCATGTCACATACCACCTTCACGCTCATTTGGTTTTCGTCACCAAGTACCGGCGTCAGGCATTCACCGCCGAGATGCTGACACGCTGCGAAGAGATCATGCGGGAGGTATGCACCGACTTCGAGGCCGAACTGAAGCAGTTCAACGGCGAGGAAGACCACGTACACCTGCTGGTGCACTATCCGCCGAAGGTCGCCCTGTCGAAGCTGGTCAACAGTCTCAAGGGCGTCTCCTCCCGGTATCTGCGACAGGAATACGACGCGCACGTCCGCCGCTACCTGTGGGGCGGGCACTTCTGGTCCGGCTCCTACTTCGCCGGGCCCTGCGACGGCGCACCGCTCACCGCCGTCCGCCAGTACATCGAAAACCAGCAACGACGCGCATGACACCCACCGTTCCAAAGGCGCAACGAGCTCCGGCGCTCCGCGCCTCCGGGACAAGGACGCCCTTCACCCCCGCCCTGAAGGACTCTGCTGAGAAAGGCGTAAGCCGGGCTGTCAGGCTGCGAGCATGAGGGCTTCGAGGCGGGAGGTGCGGGTTCCGCCGAATGGGGTGCCGGTCAGCCATCGGTCGATGCGGATGATGTTGAGTGCGGTGGCGGCGAAGACATGGCCCAGGCGGGTTGTGGGCAGGTCGCGGTAGCGGGCGCGGCGAAGTCCGGTGACAGGTATGGCCTGGGAGATCGTGCCTTCGACGCCGGCCCGGATCGCGTAGCGGTCCTTCCACTCGTCGGTCTCCTGGGCCTGGCGGGCGGCTTCGAGGGCCTCGTGGCGCTCGCGCGGGAGGAAGGTGATGCCTCTGCCGCGGCGCCCGGACGGAGGCTTGGTGCACTGGGCTTGTTCCGGGCAGGGCCGGCAGTGCTCGGCGGAGAAGAACACCTTGAGCACCGGAGTGCCGTTGCGGTGGTGCTTCTGCTCCCACCACTCGAAACTGCGATGCCCGCCCGGGCAGACGGCACTCTCGGCCTCCCAGTCGATGGTGAAGTCGGAGCGGGAGAAACCCTGGTCCTGCCGGGACTGGGGACTACTGTCGTGCGGGGCTGGACCGAGCAGTTCTATGCCCCGCTCGCTCGCGGCCACGAACAGGGCGGCAGTGGTGTAACCGGCGTCCACGACGTGGACGTCTGGCAGCAACTCCCGTTCCGCGAGCGTCTGGTGGACCGGCTGGGTCACCTCGGTGTCGGCCACTACCGCGTCGGTGGTGGCCACCTGAGTGATCACATGCGGCGCATCCGGCTCGCAGGTCTCGGTCAGGTGTGTCTTGTAGCCGGTCCAGCCGGAGCCGCGCTTGATCCCGTAGCGGGCGTCGGTGTCATAGGGCGAGCACAACCGGTGATGAACCGGCGGGAGGTCCTTGCCCTCCCGCCAGAGCACCCCCCTCTCGTCGCGGTGATACTGCTGGATCCAGGACTGCCGCAGCACCTGCACCGCGTCGATCTCGCGCAGCCAGCCCGGAGCCGCGGGAGCGTAGACGGCTTCCAGTAGGAAGAACCCGTCCCGGCCGACCTGCTGGGACCACTGCTCGCGGACGTCTTCGCCCTTGGGAAAGCGGTAGTCGTACACGCGCGGCCCGTAGCGCTCTGCCCACTCGGCTGAGACCAGCCCGGACAGCTATGTCGGGGCCGCGACGGCAAGGGCTTCCAGCGCGGCCCGCAGCGTCTCACCGACGAACTCCATCCGGTTCAACGTCCGCACCGCCGCCAGCACATGCGTGGAATCGGTCCGCTGCCGACCACCAGCCTTCAGCAGGTCCAGCCGGCGCAGGCGTTCCAGCACCAGCTCCAGCGTCGCCTGTTCCAGCCCGTGCTCGATGAGACGGGAACGGAACAAGCTCAGCACGGAGGCATCGAACCCGGAATCATCCAGCTCCAGGCCGAGCAGAAACTTCCAGTCCATCCGGGCCCGCACCTGGTCAGCGGCCTGCCGGTCGGTCAGCCCTTCCGCATACTGCAACACCGATACCAACGCCAACGCCCCCGGCAGCCGGACGCCCCCGGACGGCGAACGCCCCGGCGAACGCCTCATCCTCAAACAGCGGGCCCAACGCCTCCCGGATCCGCACCGCCAGCGTCCCCTTGGGAGGCTGCCCGCACCACCCGAGCCGTCAACTCCGGCACTTCCTGACCAATCCGCGGCTCCAACGACATCCCTGTCGGCCCTCCCACCCACGATCCCGGCAATCGTGAGGGACCAACGACCCCACCCCTGCTCGAATCACGCCCTTCTCAGCAGAGTCCTTCAGGGCGGAGCACTGGGCAAGACCAGAGGTAGAACCGGACACCTACGGGACGGCCGGCCAGGTGTCCTGGATCGTGCGCCCGACGACCGTCATGGTGACTGGTGCGGTGTGGACCCACGCTCAGCCGTCGGCCGCGATGCCGGCCGCCTGTGAAGCCGACCCTTCGCCGGCATCCATGCGGCTCGACTTCACCGCGACACTCCGCCAGTTGCTCGAAGTGCTGCTCACCGGGGTGCTGACCCGCGCATCGCAGTGAGTCGCGGGCAGGCCCGCGACGGGCATCAAGACCAGTCGTCTTTCACCGCGTATTCGAGGGAGGAGCGATGGCTGAGCACACGCGCACGCCCGAGGCCGCACCCCGCTCCGTGGACGCCACCGGTCAGGGGTCCGGTGCTGCGTCCCGACCGGCACCACCACCCTGATCGCGCGCATGTGGCCCGATCGCCTTTCGCTGCTCGGCGAGGTGCTCCGCACGAGCCGTGGAGGTCACGATCCAGCCGACCCGCAGACCTGCCCGGAACAGCCTGGACAGCGTTCCGCTCGTGATCAGCGGTCCGGGTCCTCCATCGGCGCTGAGGCACTCCAGGGCTCCGCGGCAGGCCGCCTCCTCCACCACGACGGAACCGCCCTGAGGCACGTCGCCCTTCTGTGGGCGACAATGGAAGACGCAGGCAGGGCACTCGCAGCCGCCGATTCTGGTCCGGAGCCACCCATGGATTACCCGGAAAGTTATGAGCTGGTATTTCAGGCGTCCGCCGTGGAGGACGACACCGTGATCGTTCGGCGCACCGTGAAAGAGGGGGCCGGCGGCTATCCCATCTACGAGGACGAGACGGGAATCGTCCGCGCGGAGATCAGCGAGCTCGGTGAGGTACGGATGCTGGCCAGCGGCGGACACCAGGTGTTCGGATCACCGCAGGTCCGCGCGGTCAACGAGCACACCGAGCCCTGAGGAGACCGCGCCGCCTCGACCGCCCGGTGGACCTCAAACCCCGGCGTGGACCTTCTGAAGTGCGGCGATGTCGAGCTTCTTGATCGTCATCATCGCTTCGGTGGTCCGGCTTGCCTTCATTGGATCAGGGTCGCCGATCCAGTCGATGAGTACGTTCGGCACGACCTGCCACGACACGCCGTACTTGTCCTTGAGCCACCCGCAAGGACCTTCCTCGCCGCCTTCGCAGAGCCTGCTTCAGTAGTAGTCCACTTCCTCCTGCTCATCGGTGTCCGGTTCAGAACAGGGGACGGGTTGCCGTCCGCCATTCGGCAGCGAACCGGTGCACCGTCGCGAACCGCTCTGCCGGATCCCTACGGGTGGCGCGCGCGAGCACCGCCAGCTGTGCCGGACTGCCCCGCCACGCCCGCTCCTCGTCCCCGGAGTCCAGAAGTAGCCGAGCCGCACGGCCCAGGGTGAACACCGTCGTCCGCGTGTCGACACGCGCTCCCCGCACGGACTCCTCGGGCGCCATGAACCGCCGCGACCCCGGCAGCCGGTCGTCGGCCAGCACACGGGGGCCGGGCCGGTACTCGTCGAGGTCGATCAGGCGCATCGTGTCCCGGGCGAAGTCGTACAGCAACGCACCGTCGTAGAAGTCGACCGCCACCTGACCGGCGTCCTCCACGGCGAGATGAGCGCTCAGGACCTGCTCGAACGCGTGGAGCACCCGGGTGACCGGCAGCGCCCGGAAGCGTGCGATGGCGCTGTCGGGACTGGAGCGGTTGCGCCTCGCGTACAGCACCTCGCCCTCATGCCACGGCATCACCACTGCGCACCTGTCACCCACAGTGATCCGGTGGAGCTGCGGGACGATCGCCGGGTGGCGTACCGCCCGGTGGAAGGCTCAGCCGCGGTCGAGCGACCGCCGGCCGGTTTCCGTGACCGCCGCGCGCATCGCCGAACTCGCGGCCGAGCACGCCGCGTACGAGAAGGACGCCCCGCCGTCCCCGGGCCTGGCGGAGCGGCTCGCGGTGCTCCTCTTCGACGTTCCGGACCCGCGGCTCCGGTGCCGTCCTCGGTGTCGTACCAGCGGATCGCGTCGTATTCGCCGGGCAGCAGGTCGACCTCGCCGGTTGCCGAGGCGACGGCGGTCCAGCGGTGCTGACGGCCTATCAGGCGGCCGTCGATCCTGGTGAGTTCTATGCGCGAGTCGTCCAGTTGCGTACGGTGCATCGTGCCGCCGCAACGCGCAGCCACGGCACGTGTCGGGGTCTGAATCGTGTCCGAACGGAAGCGAGGCCGATGGCCTGCCACTCACTCATGGAAGAGCGGCAGACCACCGACCGTTCACTTGGTGCGGCTGTTTACTTGGGCCGGCGCGTGTCGCCGGAGCCCAGGTTGCCGAGCTGCTCGCTCTGCTCCTGCAGCTTCCGCGCCTTCTCCTGGAGCCGCTGACGCTGCTCCGGGTCGGTCGCGCGCTCCGCGGCCTCGGTCAGATGCCGGGCCTTGTCGCGCATCTCCTGGGCGCGGCCACTGGTTTCGCCTGCAACGCTCATCGTCACTCCTAGGACGGTAGGGAAGAGCGGGCTCATTCAGAGAACCAGCGTCCGGCTGTCACCGCATTCCGAACCGTTACGCTGCGTTACCGGCCGCTCGTGGGGACGTGGACCGGATCGGCGCTGGCATGATCAGGGGTATGAACGAGCGCATCATCGCCGCGTGTGACGGGGCATCGAAGGGGAATCCGGGGCCTGCGGCCTGGGCATGGGTCGTGGCCGATGCGCAGGGGACTCCGCAGCGTTGGGAGGCGGGGCCGCTGGGCACCGCGACCAACAACGTCGCCGAGCTCACCGCACTCCAGTCGCTGCTGGAGTCCACGGATCCGGCCGTGGAGACCGAGGTCAGGATGGACTCGCAGTACGCGATGAACGCGGTGACGAAGTGGCTGCCGGGGTGGAAGCGCAACGGCTGGAAGACCTCGGCCGGCAAGCCCGTGGCCAACCAGGAGCTGGTGGTCCGCATCGACGATCTGCTGAGCGGCCGGACTGTCCGCTTCGTCTATGTGCCGGCCCATCAGGTGGACGGGGATCCGCTCAACGCCCTTGCCGACCAAGCGGCCAGCGAGGCCGCTGTGACGCAGCAGGCGGCTGGTACGGTGCACGGCTCCCCGCCGCCGACGCCCGCACCGGCCAGGGCGTCCGAGAGCCGAAGCGGCGGCGCGGCGGCGAAGAGGAAGACGGCGGGCGCGGCACGCCCCGCGCGCACCGGGGGCACCATCCGGGCCAAGTTCGCCGGGCGTTGCCACTGCGGAAAGCCGTACGCGGCGAAGGACATGATCGCGAAGAATCCGAACGGATGGGGCCACCCGGAATGCAGGTCCGCGCCCGCCTGAGCCGACAGCCTGCCGGGCCGGGACCGGGGGAGTGCTCTCCTGACAGAGGTTCTCCGTGCCATGATGCGGCTCCGACCGCAGCGCTTTCGGTGTTCCGCCGGCGCTGCGGGAACGGCTGGACGCTGGGGGGCGGATGGGATCCACGGGCACGGTGCTGCGCGAATTGCGCGGCGCGCAGAAGACCGCAAAAGGTGTGTCGCTCTACTCGCGGTATGTCAACCGCCCGGCCGGGCGTGTGCTTGCCGCGGGCGCCTACCGGATCGGGCTCACGCCCAATCAAGTCACCTTGGTCAGTGCGGCCTTCACTTTCGCCGCAGTTGCCTCGGTGGCGCTGGTCCGGCCCTCCTGGGGGCTCGCCTTCGCCGTGTACGCGGGGCTGGCCGTCGGCTTCGCCTTCGACTCGGCCGACGGGCAGCTCGCCCGGCTGACCGGACGCGGCGGGCCGGACGGAGAGTGGCTGGACCATGTCGTGGACTGCGCCAAGCTGATCCTCGTACACACCGCCGTACTGATCTCGTTCCACCGGTTTGCGCAGCTGCCCGGCGAGGGCTGGCTGCTGCTGCCACTGGGTTTCCTGTTCGTCGCGGTGCTCACCTTCTGCGCCGGTCTGCTGCGCGAGCAGCTCGGCAAGGCGGCCGCCCGCCCCGCACCAGCCGGCCGTGCCCCGGCCCCGGTGTCCCGGGTGCGGGCCGTGGCACTGCTCCCCGCCGACTACGGGGTGTTCTGCCTGGTGTTCCTGCTGTACGGCGACGAGACCGCGTTCCGTATCGGCTATGCCGCACTCGCCGTCGTGCACGCGCTGTTCCTCGTGGCGTTCCTCGTGAAGTGGTTCAGGGAGCTGAAAGTGCTCCGGGCTGAGGACTGACGAGGGTGTCCAGCGCCCGGCGCAGCTGGGTGCTGGACGTGTGCACGGTGTACGGGAAGTAGACCACCTCCACACCGACCTCGGCGAAGTCGCGCTCGAGCCGTTCCCCCTTTTCCGTGCCCCGCCAGTCGTCCCCCTTGAAAATGACGTCGAACCTGACCTGCTGCCACGTCTCGACCTTGTCGGGAACGGTCTCGACGAACGCTGCGTCCACATAGCGCACACTGCGGACGATCTCCAGCCGCTCCGGCAGCGGGATCACCGGCCTGTGGCTCTTGGCGAGCGCGGCCATCTCGTCCGAGACGACGCCCGCCACGAGGTAGTCGCACTGACTGCGGGCATGCCGCAGGATGTTCAGGTGCCCTACGTGGAACAGGTCGTAGACCCCCGGCGCGTAGCCGACCCTGTGCACCATCCGTTCTCTCCCCCCACGGTGAACATGATGTCCGTGTTCCGGTCGCAGGTGTCCGGACATGGCATCCGGTCCTGCGGGATATCGGTATCCGTGCTGATGGTGCAATGACCTTACTGTGAAGACCACTTGCGCATCACGTGAACGGATAAGCTCACTTTTGGGGTTGTTCCCTCGGGGGAACAGAGGCTGTACCGGGGGGAAGGTGATCGTCCGATGGCGCCACCGACGGTGAAGAAGTCGCCGCCGATCAGGACGTTCCGGCCGTCCGGGGTGACCTTGAGTGCCCGGCCGGGATCGTCGGCGGCCGGGTTCCACGCGGTCACGGCACCGGCCGCGGTGACGGCGCCGAAGAAGCGCCGGGCCTGGCCGTTGATCGTCTGGAAGTCGCCGCCCGCGTAGACCGTGCCGTTCGCGGCCACGTCGAGCGCCCGCACGGTGGCTCCGAAGCTCGGCGCGAACCCCGAACGAAGGGTGCAGGTCGCGGTGTTGATGGCCACCAGACCGTTGGCAGCCGTCCCGTTGACGGCGTTGAAATATCCACCGGCGTACAGCGTGGACTTGTCGGGGGAGAGCGCGAACGCCCGGACCGTGGCGGTGCCGCTGCTGCGGGTGAATGAGAGCGAACAGCCGGTGGGCGCCCTGGTGGCCGCGTTGAACGCGGCGAAGTTGACGGCGGGCGTCGTGCTGCTGCCCGCCGGGGCACCGGCCGGCCGTACGTTGGCGAAGGTGCCGCCCGCGGCGACCTGGAGTCCTCGCACGTCCTGCCCGCCCTGATCCGCCGCTTCCACGAGGCGGGACGGGATGGCGCGCCGGAGGTCACCCTCTGGGGCTCCGGCAGCCCCCGGCGTGAGTTCCTGCACGTCGACGACCTGGCGGCCGCGTGCCTCCTGCTCCTGGAGCGTTCCGACGGTGACGAACCCGTCAACGTCGGCTGCGTCGAGGATCTGACGATCCGCGAACTCGCCTCCACGATTCAGGATGTGACGAACTACCAAGGCCGTGTCTGGTGGAACACGACGAAGCCCGACGGCACCCCGCGCAAGCTTCTCGACGTCTCCCGCCTCTCCTCCCTCGGCTTCAAACCGCAGATTCCGCTGCGCGACGGCATCGCCCGGACCTACGCCTGGTGGCTGGACCACCAGGGCGCACAGGACTGACCGCGCCCCGGGCCGGGCCGGGCGGGCCGCCGCAGAGCGGCGGCGGCCCCGCCCGGCCGAGGTTCATCTTCCGCATCACGGTCCCCGCTGCTCTCAGTACGCCCCGCGGCCGTCGGTGACGGCGCGCAGCGTACGGACCATGAGCCCCAGATCCGTGGCCACCGACCAGTTGTCGACGTACCACAGATCGAGCGAAACCGTCTCCTGCCAGGAGAGATCGGAACGCCCGCTGACCTGCCACAGCCCGGTCAGCCCGGGCCGGACCGCGAGCCGCCGGAGCTCGCGCTCGTCGTAGCGGGACACCTCCTCCGGAAGAGGCGGACGAGGACCCACCAGGGACATCTCGCCACGGACGACATTGAGCAGCTGCGGCAGCTCATCGAGCGAGCTCCGGCGCAGCAGCCGGCCGATCCGCGTCACCCGGGGATCGCGGCGGATCTTGAACATCGCACCGTCGTTCTCGTTCGCTGCGACGAGCTCCGCCTTGTGTGTTTCGGCGTCCTCGACCATGGTGCGGAACTTCCACATGGTGAACGGCCGGTTGTGCCGGCCCTGGCGGATCTGGCGGTGGAACACCGGGCCCTCGGAGGTGAGCCTTATGGCTGCCCCGATCAGGAGCAACAACGGTGCCAGCAGCACCAGTCCGAACGCCGCACCCGTGCGGTCCATCGCACCCTTCAGGGCCATCTGCGGCCCCTGGCGGAGCGGCGGCTCGATGTGCAGCAGCGTCAGCCCGGCCGCCGAGGCGGGCCGGACCCGGCCTGCCGCGATCTCCGAGAGGTCCGACAGCACGGACAGCTGCAGCCCCCCGTCGTGCAGGCCCCAGGACAGTTGCCGCAGCCGCTCCCCGGAAAGCTGTGGTCCGGGTATCACCAGCGCCAGGTCCGCCTCGTGGGCGAAGGCTCCGGCCAGCACCGCCGACACGTCGTCGTCGGCGGGAGCCGGTGCGAGGTGCCCCGGGACCGGAGCCTCGCAGCCCAGTGATGCCTCTCCGACGGGTATGGCCGCAACGACGTTGTATGCGTGGTCCGTTCGGGAACCAAGCAGCCGCACCGCCCGGTCCACCCCTGAAGCCTCACCGACCACCAGCACGCGGTGCTCGGCGCGCTGCCGCCGCCCTGGCCAAGGGGGTTGGCGCACGAACGAAACGGCCACGGTCACCAGCAGGCCGGGCAGGAGCGCCACGACCGCGGTCACAGGCCGTACCGGCTCGCCGAACACCGTGCTGAGGACGGCCAGTGCGCCGACGAGCAGCAGCCAGTCCCCGGGCGCGGTCAGTGCACTCCGGAGGCACCCCGGCCGCCCGGTTGTGTACCGGCCACGCGCCAGCCGGGCTCCGCACCACACCAACGCGGCGACGATCGCCGCCAGTTGGGCCCGCGGGATCCCGTCCGTGCGAAGGATGAGCCAGGCCGGTACTCCCAGCCCGAGAAGATCGGCCCCGACGACGAGCGGCAGGTACCGGCCCGGTCTTCTCTTCGGTGCGGGCGTCTGGTCGGAACGCTCGCGCTGTACGGTCGGGGCACTCCACAGCTGTTCAAGTTCCCTGCTGCGAGGCCGATTCGAAGTGGTCCGTGGTCGTGGCGCCCCCGCCAGTCCCACGGATCCCGGTATGTCGGATTCGGGTAGCTCGACATGCCCCATGAACCCCCCAGTCACAGTTGCATCTCCACAAACGGGACGCATCCGCCGATCCCATGGACTGACGGATGCGCCCTCGCTCGCTGCACGATATCCACACACGTGCCATTTCGCTGGAGTTCTCGTGAAGTTCAGACATAAACGATGGCTCGGATCTCGTCCCGTTCCGCACTGGATACAGGAGGTCTGCGATCGGCTGTTGGCATTTGGCGGGTTCCGCCCTGGGATTATGTGCGGACATGTCACGTCCTCGCAATGCCGCACCCACGTCCGGGAGAATGCACCCAAGGCGGCGAGCGCCGACAACAAGAGCACGACCGCGCCCGAGACGCTGCGCGCGCGGTACGGGAAGTACGCCGACTTCGAGAAGCTGATGGCCCGGTACGACCCGTCCGGCACCTTCCGCAACGACTTCCTGGACCGCCACTTCCCAAAGTGACGCACAGTGTGAACGTCAGCGGCCGTCGCGCTCGTGCCGGTAGCGGGGCGGCCACGCGCTCGCCGACCTTCCCGGTGCGAGATGGTCCACCACCTCGGCGAGCTCCTCGCAGGCCTGCTCGATCCTGCGCCGGATATTCATGTCCTCGCTGACGATCGACGCCAGCAGCAGTGCGGTGAGGGCCATGGAGCCGTTGAGGATCGCCAGATTGAGCACGATCTCAAGGATCGTGTGACCGCTGAACGGTCCCACTTTCTCACTGCCTGCGACGATCGCCAGCACGGACAGCACAAGGGCACACGGCGCGCTGCCCGCCAGCTGGAAGCGCAGCGCTGCCCAGATGAGCACCGGGAACATCACGTAGAGCATCGACAGCGAGCTTCTGGTGGCCACCACGCCGATCACGACGCAGACGACTGCCAGCGCGGTCGCCTCCGCCCACCGGTCGGTCCTCCGCGGCCGCCGCGCCCTGCGCATCACGAGGAGCAGGGGGGTGACGATGAGTACGCCCATGGCGTCCCCCGCCCACCAGGCCGCCCAGACCGGCCAGAAATGGCCGAGCGGCAGCCTGCCGGTGAGTGCCAGCATGCCCGTGCCCACGGTGGCGCTGATCAGCATCCCGGCCATCGCACCGAGGAAGACCAGGATCACCCCGTCGCGCAGCCGGTCCAGTTCCTTCCGGAACCCGGCCCTGCGGAGCATGAGGTACGCGCAGACCGGCGCGATGGTGTTGCCTGCGACGATGCCGGGGGTGGCGAGGTCGACCGGGCCGGTGACGGTGGCGACGACGAGGAAGGATCCAAGAGCGATACCGGGCCAGATACGCAGGCCGAGATAGATCAGAGAGCTCAGCGCGATGCCCGTCGGTGGCCAGAGGGGGGTGACTCTGGCTCCGTGGATGGTCACCTGCCTGAGCAGACCGATCTGTCCCGCCCCGTAATAGGCGGCGGCGACCGCCAGGATACTGAGGGCGGTCACCGCCGTACCTCTGGTTCCCTCACTGCGGCTCACAGCTCTCATGAGACACCGCGGGCCCGGGGCGGCGGCTGTGTGACACGCTCGGCTCAGGGATGCTCACGGTGTGCTGCCCGGCGTCACCGGTCGTCACGCTGTGCGGCCCGGGACGCGTCGTGGCGCAGGACGAGTACGGCGGCATCGTCCTCGTGCCCGGTGCGTTCCGCCGCCTGCAGCACCGCGTCGGCCAGCTCGTCGGCCCCGGCCGCGGCGCGTGAGGCCACCAGCTGCACCACCGTGTCCAGGCCCTCCTCGATCGGGAACGACGGCCCCTCGACCACCCCGTCGGTGAGCAGCACGAACGCCCCCGGGGTCGTCAGCCGGTGCCGCGTGACCGGATACTGCGGACCGGCCTGAATGCCCAGCGGCAGACCCCCCGCGTCCTCGGAGATGCCGGAGCGTCCGTCGACCGTCGCCCACACCCCGGCCACATGTCCGGCGCGCGCGGTGTCGAGTACCCACGTGCGCGGGTCGAGACGGACGAACGTGCAGGTCGCGAAGAGCGTGCTGTCGACGGACAGCAACAGATCATTGGTGCGGCTCAGTATCTCGCCCGGATCCGAGGTCGTGGCGGCGATCGCCCGCATCCCGATCCGGATCTGCCCCATGAACGCGGCGGCTTCGACGTCATGGCCCTGTACGTCCCCGATGGCGAAGCCGAGCGTGCCGTCCGGCAGCGGAAAGCCGTCGTACCAGTCGCCACCGATGTCCAGGCCACTGCGGGCCGGCGTGTAACGGGCCGCCGTCTGCAGACCGGGACGGGCGGGCAGGGTGGCCGGCAGCATCTCGCGCTGCAGCGCCTCGGCCAGCTCCACGCGCGCCTGGTGCAGCTGCACCTCCTGCCGCGCCCGGGCGGTGAGTTGCTGCAACGTGGTGAGCAGCTCCTCCGCACTCACCGAAGTGGGAGGACGACGCCGGTTCATGGGCCGCTCCGCAGTGCATTCGTTCGCGAGCCGCAACACACAGGGCCTGACGCGGCGGGACGGAACCGTGAGGCCCCTCTTCCGGCTGCCCCTGCATCATATTTCGACGTTGAACACCCTGCAGTGCGAGCCGCCTTCAGGGGATCGCGTCGTGCCGGCCCGAAGGGGCCGGGCCGGGAGCGCGCGAACGGACTCGGGTGGAGAGATGCTGAAGAGAACCGCGTCGTGGCGGCTCACCGTGGCCGGACGCGGGCGAGGAGGTGCGCAATGACACGCACGCTGGAATGGAAGCTCCGCCTCGATCTGTCCGAGGAGGAGGGCACGACCAAGGCCGAAGCCGTGCTGGACACCGGTTCGGAGAAGCTCACCGGCCACGGGGTGGCGCGCTGCAACCCGACGGACGTGGATATCCCCAGCATCGGTGACGAACTCGCTGCGAGCCGCGCGATGAAGGATGTCGCCGGCCAGCTGATGAGAGAGGCGGACCGCGAAATGGAGTCAGTGGGTGCCGGCCCCCCGAAGGGTCCCCTCGGCAAGCCGTACGCCTGGACCGACGTGTCGAGCTAGGGCCTTTCTTTCGGATCGGACCGGATCTAGGTGTGGCCTGCCGCCGAGTGGCCGGTGGCGCCGTGGTGCGCGCGGCTGCAGGGCGGAGGGGGGAGACAACGGGAAGGTGTTTCCTCATGCCTTCGGGGCTGTTCCTGTCCGTGGGAGGACGTATGACCCGTACCTCATTGAAGTGTTCACGATCGGCACCCGGCTGACCCGCGAGATGACGCACCGCGCTCCGGACACGGCACCGGCCGCCGTTGCGGCGGCCGTCCCCGACCGGAGCGGCGGCACCCGGCTCGGCGAGACGCCGGGTGCCTTCCTCGACACCGGGGGCCGGCGCGCCACCGCACGTGGAGCCGTGGTCGTCGTGCTCTCCGACGGCCGGGAGCGGGGCGACGCGCTGCCCGCGGATCGGATGCGGTGGCTGCACCGGCCGGCACACCGGGTGGTGCGGTCCAACCCGCGCCGGGCCGGACCGGGTTACGAACCACGGGCCGCAGGCATGGCTGCAGCGCTGCCCGGCGTGGACGCGTTCGTCGAGGGAAACAGCCTGCAGACGCTGGAGCAGTTGGCGGCCGTCGTCGGCGGAGCCGCACCGGCACGCGGTGAGTGCCATGCGTGAGATTCTCCCGGCGCTGAGCCGCTGGTACGCCTCCGGTGAACCGTTCGGACTTGCGACGGTCGTCGCGGTCACCCGCAGCGCGCCCCGGGGCCCCGGGGCGGCGATGGCGGTGGGCCCCGGCGACGAAGTCGTGGGCAGCGTCTCCGGCGGCTGCGTCGAAGGCGCCGTCTTCGACCTGGCCAAGGAGGTCGTGGAGACCGGACGGGCACAGCTCCACACCTTCGGCTACAGCGACGAGGACGCCTTCGCCGTCGGGCTCACCTGCGGAGGCGAGATCACCCTCCTTGTACGCCCCGTGTCGGCCGTCACCGACCCCGCGTTCGGCGAGGTCGCCGCGTCGGTCGCCGCACACCGTCCGGTGGTGGTCGCCACCGTGACCGACGGCCCCGCTCCGCGCGGCGCCGCGCTCTCCGTATGGCCGGACACGGTGTCCGGCTCCCTGGGCACCAGCGGCCTCGACGTCGCCGTCACCGCCGACGCCCGGGGCGAACTGGCCCAAGGGGCAACGGGCCTGCGCCACTACGGACCGCGCGGCGAACGCCGCGAGGACGACGTCACGGTGTTCCTGCAGTCGTTCGCGCCGCCGCCGCGCATGCTGGTCTTCGGCGCGATCGACTTCGCCGCCGCCGTGGCCCGCATCGGCGCGTTCCTCGGCTATCGGGTCACGGTGTGCGACGCCCGCCCGGCCTTCGCCGATCCCCGCCGCTTCCCGGCCGGGGCGGAGGTGGTCGTCGACTGGCCGCACCGCTACCTGCGCGGCACCGGCACCGACGAGCGGACCGTGATGTGCGTACTCACCCACGATCCGAAATTCGACGTCCCGCTGCTGGAGGTGGCTCTGCGTTCCCCGGCCGCGTACATCGGCGTGATGGGGAGCCGCCGCACCCATGAGGAACGCCTGGCCCGGCTGCGCGAGACCGGACTCGGCGAGGCGGAGCTCGCGAGACTGCGCTCGCCCATCGGCCTCGACCTCGGCGCCCGCACCCCCGAGGAGGTGGCCGTCTCGATCGCCGCGGAGATCGTTGCGCTGCGCTGGGGCGGTACCGGCGCCCCCCTGGCGGACACGGCCGGGGCGATCCACCGGCCGCGACCGAAGTCCGTGTGAGGAGGAGACCATGCAGCTGCACCACTCATTCACCGTTCCGGTACCGGTTGACGAGGCGTGGCGGCAGCTGCTCGACATCGAGCGGGTCTCGCGCTGCATGCCCGGCGCCACCGTGGAGGACTTCGACGGCGAGACCATCAAGGGCTCCGTCCAGGTGAAGGTGGGTCCGATCACCGTGACATACCGCGGCACGGCGACCTTCCTGGAGAAGGACGAACCGGAGCACCTGATCGTGCTGGCCGCCAAGGGCAAGGAAGTGCGGGGCCAGGGCGTGGCCGCGGCCGCCGTCACCGGGACGCTCGCCGAGCGCGACGACTGCACGACCGTCACCGTCGACAGCGACCTGACGATCACCGGACGAGCGGCCCAGTTCGGCCGCGGGGTGATGAGCGACGTCAGCGACAAGCTCGTCGGACAGTTCGCCGACTGCCTCTCCGCGCAGCTGTCGGAGGCGGCAGCGGCTGCGCGTGGACCCGCAGCGCAGAACGGCGCCGCGGAACCGGCTGCGCGCGAACCCGTCTCGCGGACCGGCGCCGCGGAGCCCGGACCCGCGGCACCGCTCGGGGGCGGCGGCACGGGCGCGTACGAGGCGGAACCGATCGATCGGCTGCGCACGGCGGGTGAGCCGGTGGCCGAACGCGCGGCGGCGGTTCTTGGCGCGGCTGCCCTTGCCGCGCTGGCCGTGGTTCTCCTGCGCGGGATCTGCCGCCGGCGGGCCGGCCACGGCCGGTGCCGGTGAGGGGCCGGCCGACCTCGGTTGCCGGGGAACTCGCTCCCGCTCACCGCCACTCACTTCATCTCAGCAAACCGACAGCAGCTCACAACCCCTTCAGGCCAAGGGACTTGCCCATGGCGCGGCACTGCGCGTCGAAATACGTGACCGCGTGGAGGGGTTCGATACGCAGCCACAGTGTGCGGGATCTCGACTCCATGGACACCAAGCTAACGCGCGCCGAAGTGCCGCTCCACGATCGCCGTGGTGTCGGTGCCGCGCGGCAGGATGCCGTACTGGTGACCGCGGTCCGCGCCCAGGCGTGCGGCGACGAACGCCTCGGCCAGGGGCGCCGGAGCGTGCCGCAGCATCAGCGAGGACTGCAGGGCGAGCGCCATGCCCTCGACCGTCGCCCGCGCACGGAGCTCCGCGGCGAGCGGATCGCGCAGATCCGCGACCAGCTCCTGACGCACCCGACGCACATGCGCGTCCAGCACAGCACTGGCCCCGGCCGTGGTCTCCAGCTCGGCCCAGATGGCATCCAGGGACTGCGGGGTCCTGGCGATACCACGCAGCACATCGAGCGCGATCACATTGCCGGAGCCCTCCCACACGGCCATCACCGGCTGCTCGCGGTAGCGCCGGGCGAGTGGCCAGTCCTCGGTGTAGCCATTGCCGCCCAGACACTCCAGAGCCTCGTACGCGTGGTGCGGACCGCGCTTGCAGATCCAGTACTTGGACACCGCGGTGGCCAGTCGGCGGAACATCGTCTCGGACTCGCTGCTGCCGGTCTCGTACGCCCGGGCGAGGCGTAGCGAGGTCCAGGTCGCGGCCTCCGTCTCCAGGGCCAGGTCGGCGAGGACCGCTGTCATGGCGGGCTGGTCGACCAGCCTGGCACCGAAGGCGCTGCGGTGCTGCGCGTGCCAGATCGCTTCGGACACCGACTGGCGCATGCCCGCGGTGGTGCCGAGGACACAGTCCAGACGGGTGTGGTTGACCATTTCGATGATGGTGGGAACGCCGCGACCGGGCTCGCCGACCCGCACCGCCCAGGTTCCGTCGAACTCCACCTCGGAGGACGCGTTCGACTTGTTGCCGAGCTTGTTCTTCAGTCGCTGGATACGGACGGTGTTACGGGTGCCGTCGGCCAGCACACGCGGTACGAGGAAGCAGGTCAGCCCGGCCGGGGCCTGGGCCAGAACGAGGAAGGCATCCGACTGCGGGGCCGAGAAGAACCACTTGTGACCGGTCAGCAGGTGGGCCCGGCCGCCGGGGTCGGAGGCCACCGGAACCGCGCGGGTGGTGTTGGCACGAACGTCGGAACCCCCCTGCTTCTCCGTCATGCCCATGCCGAACGTCAGCCCCGACTTGCTGCCCGGGGCGATCAGCCGCGGGTCGTACGAGCGGCTCAGCAGGCCCGGGAGCCAGTCACGGCCCACCTCGGCGTCGCGCTGCAGTACGGGGACCACGGCGTGCGACATCGACATCGGGCAGGCGTGGCCCGGCTCGATCTGGGCGAACAGCATGAACGACGCCGCCCGCGCGACCGCGGCACCCGGCTTCGGATCGGCCCAGGCCGCGGTGTGCGTGCCGTAGCCCACGGCCGCGCCGATGACCTCGTGGTACGCGGGGTGGAACTCGACTTCGTCGACGCGGTTGCCGTACCGGTCGTGGGTGCGGAGCGCGGGTGGTGACGTGTGCGCGAGTTCCGCACTGTTCTGGAACGGTTCCGAGCCGACCAGGCTGCCGATCTCATGGAGCTCCGGCTCGTGCCAGGCCGCGCCGAATGCCCGTACCGCCTCGACGAGCGGCGGATTGGTGCCGTACTCGTCCAGGCCGGTCCGGGGTGGCACCTGATTGGTGACCTCGTGGGTGGGGTGCGGTGCGGGAGCCCCTGACCGGAGGTCGGTGGGGTGTGCGGTGACGGTCATGTCGGCGGTCCTGTCTGACGTCGGCGGTAGGAGTTTCGGCCGGGAGGTTGCTCTGCTGGTACGGCGGTGCGGTGGGAGCGGTCAGGTGCCGCCCGCTCCCACCGCTCTCAGGCACAGCGTGGCGATGTCCGCCACGACCGGCTCCGGGTCGGTGCGTTCGCCCACCGGGGAGAGCGGACCGAGCAGCGCCTCGCTGATCGCCCCGATTACGGCGGCGGCCGAGAGCCGGGCGTTCTGCGCGGGCAGCTGGCCGGCCTCGATCCCCGCGGCGATGACCGTCTCGGCGAGGGCGTGGTAGCCGCGGCGATAGGTCAGCCGCTCCGCCTCGACCAGCGGATCGACCGGCTCGGCAAGCAGAGCCCAGGCCGTGCGGGGTGTCCGCAGCGCCCGGAACGCGAAGACCTCGACCAGGGTGCGCAACTGCTCCGCCGCCCCTCTTGTGGCGCCCACGGCCTGCTGCACCGCGGTGAGCTCATGACCTGCGACATGACGGAAGACCGCGGCGAGCAGCTCCTGCTTGGAGGCGAAGTGGTTGTAGACGCTGCCGGTGGCGACTCCGGCCCGCTCGGCGAGCGCGGAGATGCTGGCCGCGGCGTATCCGCCCTCGGCCAGCAGCTGCCGCGCGGCGTCCAGCAGCCGCTGGCGATGCGCGAGCCGGGTCGCCTCGGTACGGGCGGTGGGGCGGTAGGCCATGATGTTCTGAACCTCGATTCATAACTTCAGCTCCCACTGAACCACCGTTGTGTCCGCCGCGCAATGATCGGCGGCCGTCGGTGGCGGCAGGGAGGTAGAACCCCCTTTCTCTTTTCCCCAGGTAGCGGAAAGCCCGTTCGAGGCCGGGTGGGCGATGGTTGTTACAGAATTCCGTGCCGGTCACGCAGGGGTGAGCCGTGGTGCGCGCGGGTTGACGTGGCGCGCACCGTGCCGGATGTGCCGGTCCCGAACGGGTGGGTGCAGCGGTCAGCGATTGACAGGTACCCGGGTAGTTGAATGCGTGCCAAATGCATGCGCGTGTGACGGAAATGTCTGCATTTCGTAACACGTATCGAGGCGTCTGTCGTAAATCGGGCGATCGGGTCAAAGTGTGCGCTCTCGGCATCACGCCGGGATCGATCAACGCTCGGGCCACACGGTCCGGGCCTGCACCTGAGGGGTTTTCATGTCCCGTTCCGCACGGCGGTTCACTGCAACCGTTATTGCTGCCGGCGCGCTGGTGGGCGCCGCCGCTCTCCCGGCCGCCGCCGACGACAACGACCGCGGTTACGGCCGGCCGAACTCGCATTCCGGCGTTGTCCTGGGCGAGATCCAGTACGACAGCCCCGGACGCGAAAACGGCACCAACCGCAGCCTCAACGACGAGTGGGTCACCGTCACCAACACCAGCTACCGCACGGTCGACCTCAGTGACTGGACCCTCAGCGACGAGAGCCGCCGTACCTACCGGTTCGACATGCGTCTGGCCGGCCGCTCCTCGGTGCGGGTCCACACCGGCTACGGCCGCGACAACCGTCAGGACGTCTACCAGGACCTCCGCCGCTACGTCTGGGACAACAGCGACACGGCGACCCTGCGCGACGAGGACGGCGACAGGGTCGACTCGAAGTCCTGGGGCCGTCACTACGACGGGTGGTGGGGCCACGGACGTGACGACGACAACCGCCGCCACGAGGACCGTCGCCACGAGGACCGTCGCCACGAGGAGCGTCGCCACGAGGAGCGTCGCCACGAGGAGCGTCGCCACGAGGAGCGTCGCCACGAGGAGCGTCGCCACGAGGAGCGTCGCCACGACGGTCGGGGCCACGAGAACCGCGATCACGACGGTCGGGGCCACGAGAACCGCGATCACGACGGTCGTCGTTGACCCCCTGCACCCACCTGTCCCCTGACCCTCTGACCCCCGCTCCCTGACCCGGGAGCGGGGCCCCGCCCCATCCGCCCGCGGCGCACCCCGGCCCCCGGCCGCGGTGCGCCGCCTGAGTCAGGGGCAGCGGTCCATGGGCCGCTGCGCCGATACCGCCCGCGGCGCAAGCTCACAGCACCCCGCCCGCCTCGTCATGGAACGCCTCGGGCTGGTAGTGCCAGTCGTCCTCCTCACCGGTCGGGAGGCAGGCCACCGGATCCGCCGAAGCCGGCAGCGAGACCATGGCCGTGGCCGGGGGACCGTACATGTCGGCGGCCAGGCGGTGTTCCTTCTCGATGAGGTGCTCGCGGTGCAGGATCCACACCGTGAACGCGCGCATCGATATACCGGCGTTCAGCGGGCGGAGCACCTCGTAGGAGATGCATCAGGCATGGATCGCACCCATCCTGCCGTCATTGAGGACGAGATGTCCTCGATGAGCCGTCCCCGACAGAGCAACTGTTCCGCGCTGATCGGAAGGACTCCGGGTAGTTGTACAGATCCTCGTCCTCGCCCCGCCGCTCGCGGCGCTCGGCCGGCGTGGGCAGCAGCGGGGTCTCCGTGTCCAGGCTGAACGTCGTCCCAGATCCTGAATGCGTTACCGCCGAACCATCCGCCCGCCCAGTGCTGATCCACTCCCTATCGTGGGGGAGGCCGTTATGCTCCGTCTCCCTGCTGATCGGGGCGAGCGGGGGCGCCCTCGTCATTCGGGGCCCGCGACCTCCTGTTCGGCCCAGAGCGCCTTGCCGGTCCGGCCGTATCGGGTGCCCCAGTGGGTGGCGAGCTGGGAGACGATGAAGAGCCCGCGTCCGCCTTCGTCGACGGTCCGGGCGTGGCGCAGGTGCGGGGCCACCGGACTGCTGTCGTGGACCTCGCAGGTCAGCGAGCGGTCCAGGATGAGCCGCAGGTGCAGCGGCGGGCTGCCGTAGCGGACGGCGTTGGTGACCAGCTCGCTGACGATCAGTTCGGTGGCGTAGACCGTCTCTTCGTCGAGGTCCCAGCCGTCGAGCCGGTCGCGCACGAGCGTACGGGCGATGGCGGGTGTCGTCCGGTCGTGGGCCAGCTCCCACGTGGCGACATGGTCGGGCGGGACGGTGCCGGTCCGGGCGAGGAGCAGAGCGGCGCCGTCGGGGTGGCTGCCGGCCGGCAGGTTGTAGACGACGTCGTCACACAGCTCCTGCAGGCTGCGTCCGGGGTGCACGAGCGCCTCCCGGGCCCGCGCGGCGCTCTCGGCGTCGGGCAGCAGCGCGCGGGTGCCGAGCGCCAGGACGCTGCCCTCTTCCAGTTGAAGGGTGGCAGCGGCGAACGGGGCGCTGTCGGCGGAGAAGAGGGCGGGCCCCTCGGGTACGTCGAAGGGCGGCGTGCTGCCGTCGGGGCCGATGACGATCGGCCCGGGATGCCCCGCCAATGCGATCGTGCAGCGGCGCGTGAACGGGTCGTAGACCGCGTACAGACACGTCGCCGTCAGAGATTCCCGGTGCAGGGAGTCGCCGGGGGGCAGTGCGGCACGCTCCTCGGCCAGGCGGCCGGCCGTGTCGTTCAGCCGGGCCAGGACCTCGTCGGGTTCCAGGTCGAGACCGGCCAGCGCATGAATGACCGTACGCAACTGTCCCATGGTGATGGCCGTCTGGAGACCGTGCCCCGCGACATTGCCGACAACCAGTGCGGTGCGGGCGCCGGACAGGCTGATGGTGTCGAACCAGCAGCCGCTGTTGCGCCCGGGAAGGAGGACATGCGCGGTGTCGACGGCGACATGGCTGCTCTCGTGCTGCGGCAGCAGCCGCCGATGCACCGTCGACGCGATCACGTGTTCGCGCTCGAACCGGCGCGCGTTGTCGATGCTCAGTGCCACATGGGCGGCCGCGATCAGCGCGAGGGAGACGTCGTACTCGTCGTACGGCTCGGACCCCCGGTCGCGGTACAGACTCACCAGTCCGAGGACGGCGCCACGCAGTTTGAGCGGGGCCACGATCAGCGAATGGGCCCCGATCGTCCGGATCAGCCGGGCGCTCTCGGGATCCGCGGACAGCCACGGGGTGTCCGCGTCGAGCCGGATGCGACGGGGCCGCAGGTCGGACACCGCCAGGGCGAACGGGGTACGGGCGGGCAGCGTGCGCGTGTCGCCGACGAGACCGTCCACCTGACTGGTGCCGTCGACACCTCGCAGAGCTGCCCGCCGCAGCGGTACTTCGGGCCCCAACGGGCCCACCGGAGGATCCGCGCCGCGCAGCACATCGTCCACCACCTCGACCACGGCGAAGTCGGCGAACCCCGGCACGACCGCGTCGACGAGCCCCTCGCAGGTGGTCGCCACATCGAGGGACCGGCCCACCCCCTTGCGCACATCGGCCAGGGTCGCGGACCGCGCGCGTGCTTTCTCACGTTCGGTGACATCGACGACCGACGCGAGCAGGCCGAGTGTCTGCCCCAGTACGTCGTCGAGGCGGTAGACGGAGACCATGAGGCTGCGATCCGGACCGGGCGTGCCCTGGAGGCGGCCCCGGACGAGGTGGTCGCGTACGGGCACGCCGGTGTCCAGCACTCGTTGCAGTTTCGCCCTGATCTCGTCGGGCTGTTCGAGGCGGTACGCGTCGGAGAAGGGACGCCCGACCAGCCGCTGGGCGTGGACGGGGTCGGACAGGGCGTTGATCCGCACCAGCCGCAGCTGCGGATCGAGCACATGGAGGCCCACCGACGACTGGGTGAACAGTCTGTCGAGGAGCGCGGTCCCCATGGTGTCGGGCGGCATCGACGCGGGGACGGTGGGACCTGCGTCCGACACGGTTGCACCCCGATCGCGCTCTGCTGGCCTCTGTGAATCGGCACGTATGGGATCAGCGTCCACGCTGCCCGCGCGCCCGGCCACCGATATGTGGCAGACGGGTGAATTCGGAACAGGGCCGTCGGCGCACCCCGCCCCCGGCGGAGGGGGCGGCAACCTTTCGGCTTCCGGCGGCAACTGACGTGACGACATCCGCCCCCGGTCCCGAAGGTGCCTACCGTGGCTCACCCGCATCCCCGAACCGCCCGCAGACGGGTGCCGCCGTACAGACCGGGGGTCGCCCCGTCCACGCCCTGCGTGACGTTGGCCCGGGTCTCCGACGGATTGGGTACCGGGGTCGGCGTCGCCGGGACGCTGGTGCGCGCCGTCGATTCGGTGAACGGATCCTGCCTGGCTGACCCCGCCGGCGGCAGGAACACCTCACCGGCCGCCACCGAACCGCCGTCGGGGCGGGAGCACGATGGTCAGGATCACCGCGGCCACGAGGGCGGCGCCGATCGACGCCACCTTCGGCACGGAACGCCACCAGGGGCGGCCCGGACCACCGGGTCCGCCCGGTACGGGCGGCCCACCCGTGGAGCCGCCACCGCCACCGCCCGACGGGACATCGGGCGGTGGCGGCACGGAACCCGGCTGCGAGGGGCCCGAGAGCGGGCCGGAAGGGGGGCCTGTCGGGCGGCCTGACGACGGCGGTTGGGCACTCACGGGCTCTTCTTCCCAACGGAGGGATCAGTCCCAGTTTCTTCCGTTACCCGCCCATTGTGTGCCGGGTACTTGCGCGGCCCGCAAGCTGACGCCGTCGGGCCCTCCCAAGGGGCGGATGGCCGCGCTCCTGCCTAGCGTGGCAGCGTGAGCCACCAAGGATCCATCGACCGCAGCGGAGCGCCGCGCGCCGCGCACGGCTGGGGTGAAGCTCTCCTGGCAGTGCTCGCCGGACTCGTGGTCATGGCAGCCACCGCGGCCCTCGGCCTCTGGGCGGCAGGTGCGACCGGTCTCCCCGGGGGCGCGTTCCCGCGTGTCGTCGCGGCCGTCGTGGTGATGGCGGCGGGCGGCTCCATCTCCCTATCGGGAAACGCCGGGGAGCTGGTCAGGACCCATGCGGAATTCTCGGTGCTTCCGCTGTCCGTGACTCTGGCCGGAGCCCTGGTCATCGCCGCCGGCTTTCTACGGCCCCTGCGCCACCGGGCGGTCGCGGGCGCACGCGAACTGGCCGGCTGGGCCGCCCGGATGGCGGTGCTGTGGGCGCTGGTCCTGATCGGCTTGTCGCTCCTGGCCCGTCAGAGTTTCGACCTCCCTGCCCAAAGCCCGACCGGGGATGTCATCAGTGACCTGCTGGGCGCCTCGCCGAAGGTCGGATTCAGGACCGACGTCCCGCTCACCCTGCTCCTCGGTCTGCTCTGGCTGGTGGGCGTCCTCGTCCTGGCTCTCGTCGTGTCGCGCAGCGCCCCGCTCCCGGCCCGCCTGCTGCGCTTTCAGGAGTCGGTGCGCCCGGCCGCGTACGCGATGGTGGCGCTGCTGCTCGCGTACGTCGTCCTGGGCGTGATCGTCGGACTCGTCGTCATGGTGACCCGGGGCCACCCGGCCGAGACGGTCGCCGTGATCCTCCTGGGGCTGCCGAACCTCGTCTGGCTCGCGTACACGCTCGGGCTCGGGGCGTCCTGGGAGGGGAGGGTGGACGGGCCGTTCGGGCTGCCCATGCCGCAGGTGCTGGACTCGGTTCTGCGTACGCCGGACCTTTCCACCCTCAGCGTCTCCACGCTCGCCGACCACGACGGTCGGGCCTGGTGGCTGGTCGTCGTCGCCGCCGTGCTGACCCTGGCCGCCGCCTTTCTCATGGCGGTCCGCTCGCCCGGCCGGATGCGGCCGTGGCAGCACGCCGTACACATGGCGGTGGCGCTCCTCCTCACCGTGCTGACCATCTGTCTCGTCGCCAGGGTCTCGGCGCACTACGGCCTGTCGCTGCTGGGCATCGGGGACCTCGGCGGCGGTCTCGGCGGCGAGGTGACGCTGCGCCCGCGACTGGGATCCGCGCTCGTTGTCGCCGTCGCGTGGGGGCTGGTCACCGGCTTCCTCGGCAGCCTGCTCGCCTCAAGGATCCACCGGCGGGGAGAAGTCCCGGCGGACGGCTGAGGCGGTTACGGACTTCGCCTCCCGTACCGGCCCGGGGAATACGGGCAGTGCCCACCGCGGCGGCGGTTCGGTCCCCGCCCCCGTGGCCCAGGCACCGATCCGCATATCCACCTGCGTCGGCGGATGGTTCTTCTGCGCCGCGCCCCGGGCCGCACCGCGCAGTGCCGCCACGAACTGCAGACACGAGTCGTACCGGTCGTCCGGGCTCTTGGCCAGGGCCTTCGCCAGTACCTCGTCGACGGTGGCCGGGAGATCGGGGCGCCGGCCGGTCAGCGGTGGCGGCGGGGCGAACTGATGGGCCCACAGCAGCGCCATGTCGTCGTCGCGCTGGAAGGGCGGCATACCGGCCATCGTCTCGTACACGACACAGGCCAGGGTGTTTCGCAGTGTTGGTGGCGCGGGTGCGGTGGCTGGCCTCGCTGGTGGAGGGCTTGGCGTCGGGTGTGGTGCGGGGGCGCTGGAGCGGGCCGGATCTGGCCCGGCTGGCGTCCGGGGTGGACGAGGCCGGGGTGTCGTTGCCGTCGCAGGCGTGGATGGCGTTGCGGCGCCTTGGCTGGCGGACAAAGACGCCTGCGGGTGTGTACGTCCCCGATCGGGTGGGGCGTATCGCGGAGGAGCAGGCGGGGCGGGTGCTGCGCTCGGCGTGGTGGCGGGCCCAGGTCGTGGACGCGGTCCTGACCACCTGGCCGGCCGATCCGGACCGGCGTACCGGCACCGAGTGGGCGGCTCTGCGTGCCGCCCTGCCCGATGACGCGGTGAGCAGTGTGCTGCGGGCCCGCACGAAACAGATCGCGGACTTCCGCCGTGTGCGTGGCCGGTTTCCGGCCGAGGTGACGGAGTTGGAGCCGGTGCCCGGGGTGGGTGGGCAGGTGGTGCTCGCGGCGGTGGACCGGCAGCTCGCCACCCTGACCCGCTGCCCCGAAGAACCCCACCACTACGCGATGTTGACAGCGAAACTGCCCGTCCGGCCTGACCCGGCCTCACGTAAGGACTGGCATGAGGTGCGGGTACGGTTCCGGCTGCCCGTCCACATACCTGCCCATGCCGCACTGTGCGCACCGACGCTCCGCGTCCGCGAGAGCCGCCTCCTGCTCGACGTCCCGTACGCGGTCAGTGTGTCGAAGCCCCAGGGGACGGGGCATCGGGTGGCGGTCGCTTTCGACTGGGGCCTGAACACCCTGCTGACCGACGGCACCCTCCGCCTCACCGCCGAGCCCCGGCCCCACGTGCTCACCGACGGACAGCCCCTGTTCCTGCGGGTGAACGGCGCCCTCGCCAAGGCGGACCGGCTGCGCCTGCACGGGGAGCGGATCAGCGCGCGCATCGACCGCCTCCAGACCCTGATCGCCTCCCGCCGCGCCCGTGGGATCCGCCCGGACCCGTGGGTGACCGCAAAGCTCGCCGTCCTGGAACGGGAACGCCAGCGTGTCTCGAAGCGCCGGTCCCGGCTGAACGCGGTCTGCCGAGCAGATCGGACGGGCGGCCCACGGGCAGCGCCGTGTCCTGCCGGGGGTCGGGGGAGTGCGGGGGGCCCGGCGCGGGGGCGGGGGACATCATGCGTCACCCGTCCGGGTGGGTGGATGCGTGGTATCCGCCCCGGACCGGTCGACGGGCCGCAGGAGCTGCGTCGGCTCGGCATCGGCGGGATCCGCCGGGCGGTACGGGGCCACCCGCGCGGGGTCGACGATCTGTGTCGGCTCGGGCTCCGGTGCGTGCGCCTCGCCCGCTCCGCGGTCCGTGGGGGCACTGCTCGGCCGACCGGGACCGCCCGAGGCTGCGTACGTACTCAGCTGGGTGCCGTCGCAGTACACCCAGCGCTCGTGCTCGGCGTCGTACAGCCACATCGCCTCGCCGTCGACGACCATGCCCACCCGCAGGCCCTGGGTCCGGCGGCGGAAGGTCTCCCCGTCGATCCGGCCCTCGGCCAGCTCCTCCGCGGCGCGCCGGTACTGGGTCAGCGACTCCCGGACCCGCGCCATCAGCGGCCGGGGGTCCGCGGTGCGCGCGAGCGGCTGTCCGGACTCCGGCGGGCCGTGGGGGACGGAACGAGCAGCCGGCCGTCGACCCATGCCGACCAGCCGTTGGCGCAGAGGATCTGCCCCCAGTCGCCCCGCCGGCCGAGCAGCTGGACGGGAAGCAGCGGGTCGAGCGGCTCGGTGGGCCGGGTCACGTCGGGTGCCTCCCAGGCGGACATCCCGTCCGGGGGGACCACGTGTGTGGGGCGGAACTCCGGTGTCGTCATGGGCTCCCGCCTCCGCTACTTCCGCATGATGACGGGCTCGTGCCGGCGGAGCAGCCGCGCCACCGCCAGTCCGAAGACGACCGACAGCACCACCAGCATCCCCATGTTCAGCAGCCACGCCGCCGCGGAGTGCTCGAACAGCGGATCCGAGCTCACCTTTCCCGGCACGATCCTGGCGAGCCCGATGGTCCCGCCCATCGCCGCGAGCGCCCACCGGGACGGCACCAGCCACGCCAGCTGTTCCAACCCGGGCACGCCGTGCAGTTTCAGCAGCGCACCGCAGAACACGACCTGGACGATGGCGAGAAGCACCAGCAGCGGCATGGTGACCTCCTCCTTGCGCACCAGCGCGGAGACGAGCAGACCGAGCATCATCGCCGTGAACGACAACAGGGCCACGGCCAGCGTGATTTCGACCAGTGGTGGCAGGAGAACGCCTTTGCCGCCCGGGGCGTTCAGATCGACGCCCACCAGACCGACCAGAGTCAGAACCACCGCCTGCAGCACCGTAACGGTGCCCAGGACAACCACTTTGGACATCAGATACGCCGATCTGGAAAGCCCGACGGCCCGCTCCCGCTGGTAGATCGCCCGCTCCTTGACCAGTTCCCGTACGGCATTGGCGGCGCCGGTCAGCACGCCGCCCACACAGAGGATCAGCAGCGCGTTGATCACTGTGTCCTGGGTCAGCCGGCTGCCGGCCAGGGCCCGGGTCATCGCGCCCATCACGAACGGCAGAGCGATCATGATGGCCAGGAAGGTCCGGTCGGCGCTCAGCGCGGCGGCGTACCGGCGGACCAGCGTCCACAGCTGAGCGCCCCCGCTCCGGGTCTTCGGCGGCGGCGCGACCGGGGCGACCGCGGCGTGCGGCAGCCGGGGCTGCGCGGTGGAGTTCGCGATGTACTGCCGGTGGAACGGGGAGGCGCGGTACTCCGCCGACCATTTCCGGTCCCGGTCGTTCTCGAATGCCTCGAACGCCTCGGGCCACTGCTCGAACCCGAAGAAGGCGAGCGCGTCCTCCGGCGGCCCGTAGAAGGCGGTCTTCCCGCCGGGGGCCAGGACCAGCAGCCGGTCGCAGACATCGAGGCTGAGCACACTGTGCGTGACGACGATGACCGTACGCCCGTCGTCGGCGAGCCCCCGGAGCATATGCATGACCGAGCGGTCCATACCGGGGTCGAGCCCCGAGGTCGGCTCGTCGAGGAAGAGCAGCGACGGCTTCGTCAGCAACTCCAGCGCGACGCTGACGCGCTTGCGCTGGCCGCCGGAGAGGCTGTGGATCGACTGTTCCGTGCGCTTTTCCAGACCCAGCTCACGGATCACTTCGGTGACCCTGGCCCGGCGTTCGGACGGGGCCGTGTCGTGCGGGAAGCGGAGCTCGGCGGCGTACCCGAGGGCGCGGCGCACGGTCAGCTGGGAGTGCAGGATGTCGTCCTGCGGGACGACCCCGATGCGATGGCGCAGCTCGGCGTAGTCGTGGTAGAGGTCGCGGCCGTCGTAGAGGACGCTGCCCTCGTCGGCCGGGCGGAGGCCGGTCAGTGCGTTGAGCAGGGTGGACTTACCTGAGCCGCTCGGACCCACCACGCCGAGCAGGCACTTCTCGCCCACCGGGAAGGAGACCTGGTCGAGCAACGTCTTGCGGCCCCGGTCCACGGTGACCGCCAGGTCCTGCACATCGAGCGAGACCTCACCGGTGTCGACGAACTCCTGCAGCACGTCGCCGACCAGAGAGAACTCGGAGTGACCGATACCGACGATGTCGCCGGCGGCGACCTGGGCGCGGCCGACCAGCTGGCCGTTGAGATACGTCCCGTTGTGCGAGCCGAGGTCGACGATCTCGTATGTGCCGTCCAGATGCGCCCGCAGTTCGGCGTGCCGGTGCGAGACGGTCAGGTCGTCGACGACGAGGTCGTTGTCGGCGCTGCGGCCGATGCGTACGGTATGGACGGGCCGTGGTCGCACGATGGCCGGCTGCCGGAACGTACCGGTGGCGGCCGGCATGGAGACGGCGGACGGGCGGTCCGCCGGATGCAGCGCGGGGGCCGGGGGTTCCTGACCGACCAGAACGGCGCACGGCCCGTCCGCGGGATGACCGAACCGGATGACGCTGCCGGGTCCTACGCCCGATTCATGGATGCGCCTGCCTCCGGTGTACGTACCGTTCGTGCTGTTCTCGTCCTCGAGGGACCAGTGGTCGGCCACGGGCCGGAGCACCGCATGGTGCCACGAGACCCGGACATCGTCGATGACGATGTCGCTCAGCGGGTCGCGGCCGACGTGGTAGTCCCGGCTCGGACTCATCACCGTGGGTCCTGCGTCGGTTTCGAGAATGAGCTCGGGCGCAGTCGACGCGACAGGCCTCTCTGGCATGGTCGAATTCTATCTATTGGTACGGATATATGCTCATGGGTGCACCTCGGGCCTCTCTTTCGGATCATGCCGGGCTGGCTTGGCCCGGCGCGCAGGCTCTCCAAGGCTCACGGGCCCGAGGGCCCTCCGTCGTTGGCGTCGGTCTTGTCCAGGCTCTCGGCTCCGTTCGAGCAGCGGAGACCCCATTTGCTCGGGGTGGGCTTCTTCGGCACGGGCCCCGATCTCCTGCCTGACGTCGTGCGATGCCCTCACGGCGCCGGCCTCGCATGTGCGCCGCCAATAAGACCGACCGGCAATGGGGGGGAACCTCACAGGGGGAGTACCCCACCGCATGGACTCTCCCCCGGGGCTCCGCCCGGGGGTACCGTCGTCCATCCGCCTTGCGATCCGTCCCCTTCGGCCTGGGGGCCTGGGGAGACCCCACCCCCTCGACCCAAGCGGGCTGGCGAGGCCACCGCACCAGACCCCGCCGGGCCCGCCCGGCCAGGCGGACAACGCCACTTCGACGACACTCCCCAGGCTGAGTCCGTGGTGCGGGCGGCGGGTTCGTACGTCACCTCCGTACGCCGCGCTGGTACGTCGCGGGCGGCGCGCACAGACCGGGGGTGGCGCATGAGCGTGAAGAGTCCGGAGATCCGCGCGCGGGTGGCAGGGGCACATATCTGGTTCGTCGCCACGGTCTGTCCGGACTGCCCGGCATCGCGTGAGGTTCCCGCCGTGGCCCGTGTGCCGGGCGGTCACCCGGACCGGCCGCCGCCGCGCGCACCGGACCCCGGCTCGGTTGGTCCGAACGACGAAGACACCGTGTTTCTTCGTCGTCGTGGATGAACTGTGGGCCCTTCGGCCGCCATAGCGTCAGGGTCAACTCCCACTGGAAGGCTCCGACGTGACCGCTGATCTCCACCAACGCGCCATCGTCGCCGATACCCACAACGATCTGCTGATGGCGGTGTCGGCGCGGCCCCCGTTCCGCTGGGCGGACTTCTTCCGTGAACGCTGGCTGCCGCAGCTCCAGGCCGGAGGCGTGGACATCCAGGTGCTGCCCGTCTTCATCGACGACCCCTATCGCCCGGAAGGCGCGCTGCGCCGCACCCTGCGGATGATCGAGACCGCGCACGTCCTGGCCGAGGGGAACCCGGACACCGTGGCCCTGTGCCAGGACGGCGACGAGATCGACGCCGCTCTCGCCGCGTCGAAGATCGCACTCGTGCTCGCCCTGGAGAGCGCGCCGGGCGTCGACGCCGATGTCGAGCTGTTCCACACCCTTCACCGCCTCGGTGTACGCGTCGCCTCCATCGCGCACTGGAACCGCACCCCGCTCGCCGACGGCAGCGGAGAGGACGCCACCGGCTCCCGGCTCACGGCCGCCGGAGTCCGGGCCCTGGCGGAGATGGAACGACTCGGCATGCTCTTCGACGTCTCCCACCTCGGCGCCGCCGGGGTGGCCCACGTCCTCGAACTGGCCACCCGCCCGCTCCTGGCCACCCACTCGTCGGCCCGCGCACTCTGCGATCACCACCGCAATCTGACCGATGACCAGCTCCGGGGAGTCGCCGCCACGGGCGGGGTCGTCTGCGTCAACTTCTTCCCCGGCTTCCTCGCCGAAGCCAAGGAGGACCGCACCTTGGAGAAGCTGGTGGACCACATCGAGCATGTGGCGTCCGTCGCGGGCATCGACCATGTCGGCATCGGGCCCGACTTTCCCGCTCGTCGCCGAGGCGGAACTCCGGCAGATACGAGGCCACCGGCTCGTCGATGTCCACCAGCCCCGCATCGGCCAGTTGCATCAGCAGGACGGCGGTGAACACCTTCGTCGTGGAACCGATCTGGAACAGCGTGTCCGGGGTGACGGCCCGGCCCGTCGCTATGTTCTCGACGCCGACAGGGCATTCGGCGAACTCGTCGCCGACGGCGACGGCGACCTGCGCTCCGACGATTCCCAGTTCGGCCGCTGCTTCACCGGCCAGGTGTGTGATGGAGGCTCTGTCGATGGCCGCAGTTTCGCTGGTCATGGGCGAGGTCTCCCCTGTGTACGCGACTCGGAATGCGCCTCAGCCTACGTAGTACGCCAAGAGACGGCCCGGTGCCGCTACACCAAATCGGGCGCTGCGGTTGGGGCGTCCGTACGAAGTCTGTGACGACTGGGACGCCCCGACGCCCTGACGGTCGGCGCGACCGCGACCGCGACCGCGACCGCGACTGTGACCGTGACCCGAGGCTCAGAGCCTGTCGGGTGACCTCTGATCGGGCGGCCACGCCCTGGCACGCACGCTTCCCGCGTTGCCGAAACGCCGTAGTAGCTCCTTCCCCAAGCTCTCAGCTTCGTTCGAGCAGGGGAGACCCCATCCGAGGGCCCGCGCCTTGGAATCGCACGCACCAGACCGCGTCCGCTTTCCGATCGAAGGTCACCCGACAGGCTCTCAGCCGCCGGCCGGCCGATGGGCGCCGGACGCCCGGCGCGCGCGGCGCAGTCCGTGCAGCCGCAGGTCGATCAGCGCCTCGAACCGCGCATCCGGATCGGTGAGATCGAGGGCGCCGATCTCGGACAGCCGGGTCAGCCGGTACCGGAACGTGTTGGGATGGACATGCACCGCCGCCGCGGCCCTGGCGACGTCGGCGAACGCGTCGAGATAGGCGGCGAGCGTGCCTGTCAGATCCGAGCGGTGCTCGGCGTCATACGTCAGGAGCCGCGCCACGGCACCGAACTCCGGGCGCTCGTCCCACCCCGAGACGCAGTACCAGCAGGTCGGCGCGGACCGACTGGGTGCTTGCCGCGCGCTCGGTGCGCAGCCCGCCCCGGAGCACCTTGAGCACATCGTCCGCGTCGGCGCGGGAGCGCGCGATGTCAGCCGGTCCGCGGGCGACGCGGCCGACGCCGGCGCGCAGGGCGAGGCGCGGGCCCATCCGCTCCAGGAAGCCGGCCGCGATCCACAGCGCCGCCGCCTCGCCCTCGTCCGCGCCGGGTACGGGAAGCAGGCCGTAAACGACGTCACCGAGACCGGTCGCGGTGGCGGACCGGTGCACTCCGCCGAGATGCAGGGCGAGCGCGTCGGTGACACGCCGCAGGTCGGCCGCCCGCTGTACGTCGTCCTGGCCGCCGGCGGCCTCCCGCCCGTCCGGGGTGTCCAGTCAATCTGCGTGCAGGGGGTGGAGTCCAGTCTGTTGACCTGGGGCTTCCTGGTTGGCGTGGCTGGTTGTGCAGGTTGGTTGGGTGGTGCGCAGTTTCACTGGTCCGCGTCAGTCGGGCCCGAACCAGGCCCCGACCCGACCCGGCAGCAGACGTGCCCGGAGGCCGCATGCGGCACCCTCCGGGCACGGCCCGGAAAACGGTCTGCGGGCCGACGGCCGGGCCATCTCTGCGCGCCCGCCCCGCTCCCGGACTGTTCCCGGTGGCCTGCCACCGTGTTGAACGGGGGACTTCCCCCGGTCAAGTCGGAGGAGGGCCCCAGCGCGATCCGCTCCAGCCTCAGGCCATGATCGTTTCACCCCAGCGGAACACCGAACCGAGGAGTGATCAGCATGACCGCGCACAAGCAGGCGATTGGCCGACGGGGGCTGCTCGCCGCGACGGCCGGGCTCGCGGCCACCGCCCTACTGGCCCCGGCAGCCTCCGCCACACCGGCTCCCACGGCGAAGGACGGCCGGCAGGCCGGCGCGCTCCGCACGCTGGAGCGCGCCGCTCACCCGCTGCGCTCGACGGAACCTGGCGGCCACACCACCGACCTGCGGGCGCTGGGGGCCATGATCGGCGATGCCAAGGTGGTCGGACTGGGAGAGGCCACCCACGGCTCGCACGAGTTCTTCGCCATGAAGGAACGCGTATTCCGCCACCTCGTCGAGGAGAAGGGCTTCACCACCTTCGCCCTGGAGATGAGCTGGACGGCCGGCCTGCGGATCGACGAGTATCTTCAGGGCGGCGCCGGCGACGCCCGTCAGATCGCCAAGGAGACACTGACCGGATCCCCCTGGGAACGCGAGGAGTTCGTCAGCCTCATCGACTGGATGCGGCGGTACAACGACCGGCATCCCGGCCGTAAGGTCCACTTCATGGGCAACGACGTCGGAGCGCCCAAGCTCGGCGACGCCGTCTTCGACCGGGTCACCTCCCACGTCCGCGCGAGCCACCCCCAGGACCTCGCGCGCCTCGAAGAACTGTATGCGGGCCTGCGCCCCTTCGACGACGTCTTCGCCTACCTGCGCAAGTCCCTCGCGGAACGACGCTACAACGCCACCATCGCCCAGCAGGCACTCGACCTGGTCACCGCGAACAAGGGAACCGGCGGTGACGCCTATGAATGGGCCGAACAACACGCACGCAACATTGCCCAGACCTTCGCCTTCACCTCCCTCGACCTGTCTGATCCGGAGTCGGTGTCCGCCGCGGAGCACCTTCGCGACCAGGCCATGGCCGACAACACCGCCTGGTGGCACCGCCGGACCGGCGACAAGATGCTGCTGTCGGCGCACAACGGCCACGTGGGCTACCTGTCCACAGACCCCGTGATGTACCCCACGACGCAAGGCGTCTTCCTGCGCAACGCCCTCGGCCGGGGCTATGCCGCCATCGGCTTCACCTTCAACCGGGGGTCATTCCTCACCGCGACCACCTTCGGCGGGGCCTGGGACAAGTTCACTGTCCCCGCGGCTACCCCCGACATGCAGGAGTACACCCTCGACCGGGTCCACCACCGCGACTACTACCTCGACCTGCGCACGCTGCCGGCCGCGGGCCGCACCTGGCTGAACACCCCCCGCCCCGTCTACGACGCCGGTTCGTCCTTCAAGAACGACCCGCTCCCCACCCTCGCAATCAGCCAGGCCTACGACATCCTCATCCACCTCAATCAGGTCCACGAAGCCACCAAACTCTGACCACCCGCACCACCCCCCTTTGCGGGACCGGCCGCAGCACCACCGGACCCACGCACGGCACGGTGCCGACAGGGATGGGTGCCGCACCGTCGACGTCGCCGCCTCGGTCGGCGCCGCGACACCGGACACGATCGGCACCCGCGACCTGACGCAGCTCCAGCGGGCCGCCGACGCCGCCCTTTATGACGGCAAGCACTCCGGCCGCGCCCGCCTCGCCGCCGCCACGCCGTCCATCAACGGCCGCAGGGCGGGCAGGCCGGGCACGGCCGTGTGGGGGCGAGCCGCATGAGCACCGCCACCGCCGTAATGCCCGAAGGCCACTGGATCCGCGGCATCAGCAGCAAGCAGCCGCACGCCGCCTGAAGTACGGCTTGCGGATGGTGAGGGAGTGCTCGCCTGGCTGCGGCTCGTTGGTCGTCATCACGGTGTCCTTCACGCTCTGGGGGATGCTGCGGGCAGGGCAGGGCAGGGCAGGGCAGGGCAGGGCAGGGCAGGGCAGGGCAGGGCAGGCGGCCGCGTCGGCGGCGGCCAGCCGTTCACGCAGGCAGCCGGCGCCCCATGTTCCAGCGCCGGATCGTGATCTTTCCGGCCGGGCCGGGAACGGGTACGGCCGCCGAGCCGGACGGGATCGGGCCCCGGGTCAGGCGAGGGCGCTGCGCGACCTGGTCGTGCTCATGATGACCATCTCGGACAACACGTCCGCCAACGCGTTGCTGCACCAGGTCGGCACCGACGCGGTCGACGAGGTCTGCCTGGACCTCGGCATGCCTGAACACCCGCATCCACGGCGGGGTGGCCACCACGTTCGCGCAGTTGGTGGAGGAGACCGGGAGCGAGTCGCTGAGCGCCGCGATGAAACGCCTCGCGGACAACGACACGACGGCGCCCGCCGTCGTCTACACCCCCCTGTCCAAGGCGTCCGGCACGCCCGCGGACATGTCCCGGCTGCTGCGCGCGATCTGGACCGGCACGGCCGCCTCGGCCGAGAGCTGCGCGTTCATGCGGAAGGTCATGGGCCAACAGGCGTGGACGCACCGGCTGGCGGCCGGGTTCCCGTACGACGACGTGACCGTCTCGGGCAAGACGGGCACGTTCGGCTCGATGCGGCACGAGGCGGGGGTGGTCGAACTCCCCGACGGCAGCGCGTACACGGCCGTGGTGTTCACACAGGCCGCCCGCGCCGACAGCAAACTGCCGCGCGCGGACGCGGTCATCGGCGCGGCCGCCCGCACTGCGGTGGAGGAACTGCGCGGCAACGCGGACACCTGACGGGCGCTGCGGTCGCGACGGCGGCCTTGAGCCGGCCGACCGCCCGGGTCCGGGCCTTGTCCGTCGGCCGGCCGAGCCACCCGCACCCTCCGGATCCCGGTCCCTGAGTGATCCAACCACTTTCTAGATCATTTCGTTGGGAGTTCTAAGTCGCGCCGCGACCGAAGTCTGGGTCGACCACGGGCACCTTCTCGACGGTATCGACGTCGTCGCACGGGAGGCAGCCTCCCGACCGCTCAGGCGCCCAGCGCCGCCGAGACCACGGCCTTGGCCTCGTCCTGCACCTGGTCGAGGTGATCGGACCCGAGGAACGACTCCGCGTAGATCTTGTAGACGTCCTCGGTGCCCGAGGGGCGGGCGGCGAACCAGGCGTTCTCCGTGGTCACCTTGATGCCGCCGATCGGTGCGCCGTTGCCGGGAGCCGAGGTGAGCACCGCCGTGACCGGTTCGCCGGCCAGCGTGTCGGCTGTGACCTGCTCCGGCGAGAGCTTGGCGAGTACCGCCTTCTGCTCACGGTTCGCGGGGGAATCGATGCGGGCGTACGCGGGCTCGCCGAAGCGGGCGGTGAGCCCGGCGTAGTGCTCGGACGGCGACTTTCCCGTCACGGCGAGGATCTCCGAGGCGAGCAGCGCCAGGATGATGCCGTCCTTGTCGGTCGTCCACACCGATCCGTCACGGCGCAGGAACGAGGCGCCGGCCGACTCCTCGCCGCCGAATCCGAGCGACCCGTCGACCAGACCGTCCACGAACCACTTGAAGCCGACCGGCACCTCGACCAGCTGCCGTCCGAGATCGTCGGCGACCCGGTCGATCATCCCCGACGACACCAGGGTCTTGCCGACGCCCGCCGCGTCCGGCCACTGATCACGGTGCGCGTACAGGTAGTTGATGGCGACGGCGAGATAGTGGTTCGGGTTCATCAGCCCGCCGTCCGGGGTCACGATGCCGTGCCGGTCCGCATCGGCGTCGTTCCCCGTGGCGATCCGATACCGGTCCCGTTGACCGATCAGCGACGCCATCGCGTACGGCGAGGAGCAGTCCATCCGGATCTTGCCGTCCCAGTCCAGCGTCATGAACCGCCAGGTGGGGTCGGTCAGCGGATTGACGACGGTCAGATCGAGACGGTGCTGCTCGGCGATACGGCCCCAGTACGCGACCGACGCGCCGCCCAGCGGGTCCGCGCCGATCCGGACCCCGGCCGCGCGGATCGCGTCGAGGTCGAGCACGGACGGCAGGTCCGCGACATAGGTGCCGAGGAAGTCGTACGTGGAGGTGGTCGGCGCCGCCAGCGCGCGGACGTAGGGCAGCCTCCGTACGTCCTTCATGCCGGCCGCGATGATCTCGTTGGCCCGCTCCTGGATCCAGCCGGTCGCCTCGGACCCGGCCGGGCCGCCGTTCGGCGGGTTGTACTTGAATCCGCCGTCGCCCGGCGGGTTGTGCGACGGAGTGACCACCACGCCGTCGGCGAGACCCGAGGTACGGCCCCGGTTATGGGCGAGGATGGCGTGCGACACCGCCGGGGTGGGGGTGTAGCCGTCGGCGGAGTCGATCAGCACAGTCACGTCATTGGCGGCGAACACCTCGATCGCGGTGACCCGTGCGGGCTCGGACAGCGCATGGGTGTCGGATCCGAGGAACAGCGGCCCGTCCGTACCCTGCTGCGCCCGGTACTCGGTGATGGCCTGACTGGTCGCGGCGATGTGGTCCTCGTTGAACGCCGTGGCCGTCGACGTCCCGCGGTGACCCGAGGTGCCGAAGGCCACCCGCTGGTCCGGCTCGGCCGGATCGGGGTGCAACGTGTAATACGCCGTCACCAGCCTGGCCACATCGGTCAGGTCCTCCGGACGTGCCTGCTGTCCGGCTCGTTCGTGCGGCATCTGCCCACTCCTCCGTATCGGTCGGTCGTTGCGATCTGCCCGCCGGATCAGTTTCCCCGGCGGCCGAGGTGGACCGGCTGCTGCCCCGCCGTACGCACTGCCACGGCGGCGGCGTACCCGGCGGGAACCAGCACATCGGCGACGGTCCAGCCCGGGGGACCGGGCTGGGGCACGGGCCCGGTGCCCAGATGGTCCAGCGAGAGCTCGCGTGCGAGCCCGATCCCCTCGCCCTTCAGATACGCCTCTTTGCGGGTCCACGCCCGGGCGAAGGCGACGGGACGCTCCTCTGCGCGGAGTTCTGCCAGCTCCCGCACCTCCGCCGGATGCAGCATCGCTCCGACGTCCGCAGCGGCCCTGCCGTTCGGTACTGCCTCCACGTCCACCCCGACCGGCGCGGCGGCGAAGGCCAGCAGCGACAGGTCCCGGCTGTGCGACAGGGAGAAATGCAACCCGCCGTCGGTCGCCGGACGGCCGTGCGGACCACCGCAGGACGGGCACGGCTCACGGACCAGCCGCACCTCGCGCGGTTCGACACCCAACCGGGCGCCGAGCAGCATCCGCAGCGCCACATGGGCCGTGACATAGCAGCGCCGGTCGGCCGGAGCGACGAATCTCCCGGCACGCCGCTGTTCCCCGGCGTCGAGGATTCCGGGCGCGAGCCGCTCGGCCGGATCACCGTGCCGCACCGCGTCCACGATCCACAGGGCAGGTGTCCCGGCAGGCCAGGAGGGCAGCACGCCCCGGGCGCCGTCCGCCGGGTCGAACTCGATCGGCTGATGCACCGGTCGGATCATCTCCAATCACCTGGTGAACGCCGTGAGGGAGTGTCATCGGCGCGGGGAGCAGCGCCAATTCTATGGAGACTCCGACAGGACCCGGCATGGATTCGTCCACGATGTGAGCAGCTCATCGCGCCGGGGAGGCGTGACGAGCGCTCTTGCGACAGGGAGGAACGAGATGACACCCAACCATTCCGCGCCGGCCGACCCCGTACTGCTGCGAAGGGCCACCGTCAAGGACGCAGCGCCCCTCACCGGGGTCTTTCTCGCCTCCCGCGCCCGGTCCATGCCGTATCTCCCGAAGGTCCACAGCGATGAGGACACACTCGCCTGGATGACTCACGTCGTCCTGCCCGAAACGGAGGTCTGGGTTGCCGAGGCGGCGAGCGGTGAGGTGCTGGGCTTCGCCTCCCTCGACGGCACCGAGCTCGAACACCTCTGTCTGCGGCCCGACGTACGGCGCCGCGGCATCGGCTCGCTGCTCCTGGCGAAGGCATCGCGAGCTCTCCCCGGCGGAGCTCACCCTGCACGTCTTCCAGCGCAACACGAGGCCCGGGCCTTCTACGAGCGGCATCGGTTCGCCGCCGTCGACTTCGACGACGGCAGCCGCAACGAGGAGAAGGAACCCGACGTCATGTACCGGTGGGTCGTGCAGGGCTGACCGACCGGCCCGGCGGCCACGTCCCGCATGCACCGGTTCGTGCGGGTGTGGGCGTGACCTGTTGCGCTGTCCGGATGATCAAGCTCAAGGCGGCAGTGGGTCCCGGACGAAGGACAGGTGTCCGCTCTTGTTCGCGCTCGATCCAGGCATTCCAGGAGTCATGCATGCGTTTGCGTACACGATGGGCGTCGGCCGCCCTGCTGCTGCTCGTACCGCTGATCAGCAGCGCCTACGCCGTCGCCGCCGTTCCGGGTGACGGCGGCGTCGTGGTGGAACGTTCCGCGCGGGCCGTTCCGGGGCAGTACATCGTCACCCTCCAGCCCGAGTACTCGGCGTCCTCCGCCATGGAGCAGCTCGGCGTGAAGCCTCTGTTCACGTACAACAGTGTGCTGCGCGGTTTCGCCGCCGTGCTCAGCCCCGCTCAGCTGGCCACGGTCCGTTCGTCACCCGGTGTGGCGGCGGTCGAGGAGAACTCCGTGGTCACCGTGAGTGAGCCGCCTGCCGCGTCCGCCGCCGTGCCGTCGCGCTCCGGGCTCACGGCGGCGAGTTGGGGACTGGACAGGATCGACCAGCGGCAGCTTCCGCTCGACCACGCGTACAAGGTGGCGGCCACCGGCAGGGGCGTCACGGCGTACGTCGTCGACACCGGAATCGACATCCGGAACAGTGAGTTCGGGGGGCGCGCCGTCGTCGGATTCGATGCCGTCTCCGACGGTCACGCCGGTCAGGACTGCCATGGCCACGGCACGCATGTGGCGGGCACGATCGGCGGTGCCACCTATGGAGTCGCCCGATCGGTGTCCCTCGTCGCCGTGCGCGTTCTCAACTGCAAGGGGAATGGGACCGCGGCCGGGATGCTGGCCGGATTCGACTGGGTGGCCGGGCATGCCAAGCAGCCCGCGGTCCTGAACGCCTCTCTCGGCGGCCCCGGGTCCGCGGCGGTCGACGACGCCGTCGACGCCATTGCGGCCCGGGGGACCGTGCCCGTCGTCGCGGCGGGGAACAGTTCGTTGGACGCCTGCACCATCTCCCCGGCCCGCGCGGCACACGTGGTCACGGTCGCGGCCAGCGACGGTCAGGACCGGCAGACCAGCTTCAGCAACTACGGCCCCTGCGTGGAGATGTACGCCCCCGGCTCGTCGATCGTCTCGGCCAAGCTCGGCGGCGGTTCCGTGGCCATGAGCGGAACCTCCATGGCCAGCCCCCATGTCGCCGGGGTCGCCGCTCTCTACAAGCAGTGGAAGCCGGCCGCCACGCCGAACGACCTCACTCGCTGGCTCGTCGACCAGTCGACCAAGAACGTCCTGTCGTCCCTGGGCGCGGGTTCGCCGAACCGACTCCTCTACACCGCGGGGCTCTGATCCCGATCCGCTGAAGCCGTCCGACCGGCGGGGTCCGCATCCGCGGGCCCCGCTTGCTGCAGTCCTTTCGCTCTCCCGCACATCCATTGCGCCATGTGCGACGCCATCTGCAGATCGGCGTGGCGCGCCCCGGCGTGCGCCACCCTGATCTACCTCGCCGCACTCCAGTCGATCCCGGCACCCCGACGGACCTGGCACTCGGCACCCGCCGGGCCCGCGCTGCGGCGCTGCTCTCGCTGGCCCTGCCCGGCGCCGCGTACCTCTACCAGGGGGAGGAGCTCGGCCTTCCGGAAGCGGACATCCCACGGGACCGGATCCAGGACCCGATGCACTTCCGCTCCGGCGGGACCGACCCCGGACGCGACGGCTGCCGGGTGCCGCTGCCCTGGTCGGCGCAGGCACCGTACGCCGGGTTCGGATCCGCCGTGGAACCCTGGCTGCCGCAGCCGGCCGGCTGGTCCTCGTACGCCGCCGACGCCCAGGGCGCCGATCCCGACTCGATGCTCAGGCTGTACCGCGAGGCGCTGCGGCTGCGCCGGACCGAACCCGGCTTCGGGAGCCCGCGGACAGCGGGGGAGCGGCTGACGTGGCTGCCGACCGCGCCGGGGGTGCTCGCCTTCACCCGAACGGACCGGCTGGTCTGCGTTGTGAACCTCACCGGGGAGGCGGTCGAACTGCCCGGCCACACCGAAGTTCTGCTCACCAGCGGTCCCCTGGCCGAGGGAGGGAGGCTCCCGCAGGACACCGCGGCCTGGCTGCGGGGCTGACGGCGGCGCGGGCGGATCGCGGCGATTCCGGGGCTGCGGCACAGTGGTCGTATGGATGATCTCAACGCCCTCGCCGACGAGCATCTGGCCGCCGCCCGTACGTCCCCGCACGGCCGCAGCGCACACCTGCTGCTGCGGCAGGAGCCCCTGCGGCAGACGGTCATCGCGCTCACCGCGGGCTCGGCCCTCGACGAGCACAACGCGCCGCCCGCCGCCTCGCTCCAGGTCCTGCGGGGGTCCGTCCGCCTCACCGCAGCCTCCGGCGACGTGGAAGTGACCGCCGGAGGGCTGCAGCCCATCCCGCACGAGCGGCACGGACTGCTGGCGCTGCAGGACGCGGTGGTGCTGCTGACCGCGGTCAACGACTGACTCACCTCACCGCGCCCGGATCCGTACCCGCTCCAGCACCCAGAGTACGAAGCTGCCCGCGGCCAGCGAGCCGCCCAGGACGCAGATGCCGGTCCAGCCCGCGCGCGACCAGACCACCGAGGCGAGTGCCGATCCCGCGGCCCCGCCCAGGAAGAAGAGGGTCATGAACCCGGAGTTGATCCGGTTGCGGGCCTCGGGGCGGAGCGCGTAGATCACGTTCTGACTGCTGTTGAGTGCCGCCTGCTGGGCCACGTTCAGCGAGATCACGCCGAGCGCTAGCCACAGCAGCGAGGACTCGCCGGCGAGAAGCAGCAGCCAGGAGAGGGCGAGCAGGGCGGCCGAGGCCCCGGAGACCGCCTGCACACGGCCGCGGTCGCTCAGCCGGGCCGCGAAGTTCATGCCGACCACACCGATGACGCCCACGAGTCCGAAGAGTCCGATCGCGGCCGCGTTCCAGTTGTAGGGCGCCCGGGTCAGCAGGAAGGTCAGCGCGGTCAGCTGCACGCTGTACGAGGCCATGGAGAAGGCGGCGACGGCGGACCGCCAGCGCAGCAGGGGCTCCGTGCGCAGCAGGGAGAGGGTGGAGCGCAGCAGCCCGGCGTAACCCATCGGGGCGGTGTCGTCCGACCGGGGCAGCCGGGGCAGATTGCGATGCAGGAGCACCGCCATGGCCGCCATGAGCAGGGCGTTCACCCAGTACGCAGTCCGCCAGCCGCCGAGCTCCGACAGCGCGCCGGAGGCCAGACGCCCGACCAGGCCGCCCAGCAGGACGCCCGACATGACGACGCCGACGATCCTGCCGCGTTCGGCCGGAGCCGCGAGAGTCGCCGCGAACGGCACCACGACCTGGGCGCCGACGGAGGTGAGCGCCGTGAGCGCCGTCCCGGCGATCAGCAGGGGGCCGGTGGGGGCACCGGCGGTCAGCAGCAGGAAGAGCGCCGTGAGCGCGAACAGGCCCACCGCCAGCTTTCGGCGCTCCATGACGTCCCCGAGCGGAACGAGCAGGATCAGGCCCAGCGCGTAGCCGCCCTGGGCGGCGGTCACGATCAGCCCCGCCGCCGTGACACCGATGTGCAGATTCGCCTCGATCACGTCGAGGAGCGGCTGCGCGAAGTAGTTGCCCGCTGCCGAGAGCCCGGCCGCGACGGCCATCAGGAGAACGAGCCCGCGGCCGAGGACGGGCGACGCCTCGGGTGGAATCGGCAGAGCCGTGCTGCGCCGTAGCGCCTGTGTGGAGTGAGCCATGCCCCTCAGCCTCGGGGATCGGACATCCATGAGTCCAACACATGTTTTTCATGCGATCGATCGTGGTTCACGATAGATGTATGGAGCTTCAGCAGATGCGGTACGTGGTGGCGGTGGCGGAGCTGGAAAACTTCACGCGCGCCGCGAAGAAATGCCTGGTCGTCCAGTCGGCCCTGAGTCATCAGATCGCCCGTCTGGAGAAGGAGCTCGGCGCCCGGCTGTTCGATCGCACGAGCCGTCAGGTCCGGCTCACCGCCGCCGGTGAGGCGTTCCTGCCAGCGGCCCGGCAGGCGCTGGACGCGGCCGAGCGGGCCCGCGCCGAGGTGACGGCAGCGGCGGGGGAAATCAGCGGGCGTCTCGGCATCGGGGCGATCCCGACGCTCTCCGCGGTCGACATCCCGGCCGCACTGCGGGAGTTCCATTGCCGCCATCCGAAGGTCCGTATCGACCTGAGGGAAGGGGCGAGCAAGGACCTCGTTCAGGAAGTGCGGGACGGGACGCTCGACGTGGCGTTCCTCGGTGTACTGCCGAGCTACCGGCCGAAGGGGGTGCGCGACCGCGAACTGGGGCGCGGGGAACTCGCCGCCGTGGTGGCGCCCGGCCACCCGCTGGCCGATGAGTCCGAGGTGGACCTGGAGCGGTTGGCGCGGGAGACGTTCGTCGACTACCCCGCCGGGACCGCGGCCCGCGCCCAGTCGGAGGAGGCTTTCGAGGCGTCCGGACTCACCCGTGAAGTGGCGTTCGAGGTCAGCGGAACCGAATTCATCGTCCGGTTGGTACGCAGCGGACTGGTCGTCGCTCTCCTGCCTGCCGCGTTCGCGGCGGAGCTGACGGGGCTCACCGTGCTTCCGGTGCGCAATGCGCCCGCACGGACGGAACGGCTGGTGTGGAGCCGGTTCCGCCCCACACCGGCGGCTGCGGCATTCCTGGCGGGTCTGGACATCGGGGACGACGAGTTCTCTCCCAAAACCCTTTGAGGAGAGACTTCGACCACGCCTCGTACGGTTCGTGTCCACCGGATCCGGCGCGGCTGGGGTCTTTCGTTTGGATCAGGCCGGATCAGGGAGCGGCCCGCCGCGGAGCGGCTGGTGTCGCCGTGGTGCGTGCAGCTGCAAGGCGGAGGAAGGAGCCCACGCGGAGCGAATGGGTCTCCCCTGCTCGAGCGAAGCCGAGAGCTTGGGGAAAACTGACGACAACGCCGCAGATGTGCGTGCCGGGCCCCGCGAGCCCGGCATGATCCAAACGAGAGGCACTGGGTCCTGCACGGGGAGAAGCGGTGGCCGACCCCGCCCGCACGCGGGTCCGTTCAGCCCGCCGGCAGAGCCCGGCGCCGACGGCGAAGGAACTCCTGCTCGGCGGCGTTCTGCGTACGGGCGACTGCAGCGTCGTACGCCGTCGCCGCCTCGGCGGTACGGCCCAGGCGTCGCAGCAGGTCGGCCCGTACGGCGTGGAACACGTGGTAGCGGTCGAGTGCGAGCTGCTCCACGAGCGCGAGCGCCGCGTCCGGTCCCTCGACCTCGGCCACCGCGACGGCACGGTTGAGCGCCACCACCGGCGTCGGCGCCTGCGCCAGCAACTGGTCGTACAGCCGCAGGATCTGCTCCCAGTCGGTGCCGGCCGCGGTCGGCGCATCGCTGTGCACCGCGTTGATCGCGGCCTGGATCTGGTACGGGCCGGGACGGTCGCGGCGCAGACACTGCCGTACGAGCGCCTGACCCTCGGCGATCAGCTCGTGGTCCCACCGCCTTCGGTCCTGCTCGGCGAGCGGCACCAGCTCACCGCCCGGGCCGGTACGGGCGGTGCGGCGCGACTCGGTGAGCAGCATCAGCGCGAGCAGTCCCCGCACCTCCGGTTCGTCCGGCATCAGACCGGCCAGGAGCCGCCCGAGGCGGATGGCCTCCGCACAGAGGTCCTCGCGCACCAGTCGGTCGCCGGAGCTCGCCGTATGCCCTTCGTTGAAGATCAGATACACCACGGCGAGCACGGACCGGACCCGGTCCGGAAGGTCGGCATCGGCCGGTACCCGGTAGGGAATCCGGGCATCACGGATCTTCCCCTTGGCGCGCACCAGTCGCTGCGCCATGGTCGGTTCGGGCACCAGGAACGCATGCGCGAGCTCCGCCGTGCTCAGCCCGCCCAGCAGTCGCAGCGTCAGCGCGACCTGCGCACCGGTGGAGAGCGCGGGGTGGCAGCAGGTGAAGATCAGCCGTAGCCGGTCGTCATGCACGGGACCCTCCTCCGCCGGTTCGCTCCGGGCGTCCATGGACTGCGCCGGGGCCGCCCGGGCCTGGCGGTCGGCGCGGGAGACCTCCCGGCGCAGGCGGTCGATCGCCCGGTTCCGCGCCGTGGTGATGATCCAGCCGGCCGGTGCGGGCGGCAGCCCGGCCGAGGGCCACCGGTCCAACGCGGTGGCGAACGCCTCCTGGACCGCCTCCTCCGCGATGTCGATGTCGCCGAAGGCGCGCACGAGTACCGCCACCGAGCGGCCGTACTCCTCGCGGAAGAGACGCTCGATGTCCGCGGTGAGTACGGCCGGTGCGCCGGTGGGACGGGGCGGCTCGGCGGCGCCGGGGTGCCGGGAGGCGCCGGACATCAGCCCTCCACTTCACCCTCGAACGGCCGGACCTCGATGGGCAGGGTGATCGCCCGCGCGGCCTTGCGGCCCCAGTCGAGGGCGGCATCCAGATCGGCTGCCTTGATGATGCACAGCCCGCCGAGGTACTCCTTCCCCTCGGCGTACGGGCCGTCGGTGAGCAGTGTGTCGCCGTCCTTCGCCCGCACCACAGTGGCTGAGCTGGGGGCGTTCAGTCCTCCGGCGAACACCCAGGCCCCGGCCTCCCGGAGCTCCTGGTGGAAGACCTCCACGTTCCGCATGATCCCTTCCAGCACCTCGGGGGCGGGCATCTCGCCCCCGGTCGGCGTGATCACGCTGAGCAGGTAGTGCTTCATGGTGTTCCTCCTGGGGTGAGACGTCGGCACCGTGCCGGCGTCTCACCCTCTATACGAACGGCTGCTGCCCGGATCGACACGCAACACGGTCGTGTCCCGAAGAATTTTCTGCCGGTGCTCCGCGTGATTCCGGTGCTCCCCACGAGTTCTGCTGTTTTCCGCATACGGGGACGTGTGGGAGCGCTCCCAATGTCGGCAGGATGAGGCGATGACCCAGCCTCCCGGCCCACGGGACTACCACCCCGACGACCACGCGGCCCTTTCGGGCATCTGCGTCCGGACGGCCGACAACGGCGGCGACTCCCGGCATCGGTATCCGGACCCGGAGCTGATGCCCTCGATCTTCGCCACGCCCTACGCGTACCTCGAACCCGATCTGGCCTTCGTGATCGACGACGGTACGGGCCGAGGGATGCCCCGGCAAGGAGCTGGGCAGGTACTGGTGTACGAGCCGGACCGGGGCCGGGCAGTCGGGTGCAGAAGGGTGTGCGATGTGAGCGAGCGGACCGAGTGGCAGTTCTCCGACGACCGTGGACAACTGTCGAGTGCCGGGCGGCGCCCGTCGCGTGTGCTCGCCTATGTCCAGGCCGGAGCCACGCTGTGGGACCACGGGATACGTCCGAGCGGGATCTTCGGATCGGACCACGACGGCGAGTCGCCCGACCGGGCCAAGAGCGGGTCGCTGCCGCTCACCGAGGTCGACTATCTCGGTGCGGGCAGCGTCCTGGACGTGGACACCCTCCTGCGGGGCGAGCCGGACCTCGTGGTGGCCGTCAGCTACGGGGGAGGGCATGTCTACGGGCTGGCCCCGGAGACCGCCAAGCACCTGGAGGAGCACGTTCCGGTCGTCGTGATCGACGTGGGTCAGGCACGCACCCTCGCCGGCATCGGTGACCGGTTTGCCGAGCTGGCCCGCTCGCTCGGGGCCGAGGAGGGAGGGTCGCTGGCGACGCAGGACCTGGAAGCAGCCCGGGAGCGGCTGCGTAGTCTCGCCGCCGGTCCGTCCCGGCCCAGGGTCCTCGCCCTGTCACCGGCGGGGCAGGACCGGGCGCATCTCGCGCGTCCCCGCATGTGGCCGGAGCTGCGCGTGCTGGCGGAGCTGGGCGTCGACGTCCTCGAACCGGCCGCCGGGCCCGGTGTCAACTGGTCCACGGTCGGCTGGGCGGAGGCGGCGGCCCGCCGTCCCAGGATCCTGCTCACCGACATCCGGTCCAATGCCACACCCCTGGACCGGCTCCGGTCGAACGCTGACTGGTCGGCGCTGGAGCGGGCGGCCGCGGTGGTGCCGTGGAATCCGGAACCGGTCTGCAGCCCCCAGGCCCATGCACGGTTCCTGACGCTGGTGGCCGACGCGGTGGAGGCGGCGCAGGGCCGGTAGCGCGCGCCGGAACCGTCGCACCGCCGGGCACGTCCGACGGGCAAGAAGCGAGGGTCGAGGACGGACAGGGGCGGGGCATGAACAACGGACAGGGGCGGGGCATGAACAGAGGCAGGGCGGGCGGAACGGTCACGGTGATCCTGGTGACCGCGCTGTCGGCGGTGGCGTGCGGCGGGGCTGCCTCCGAGGATCTCGTGACCGAGGGGAGCCCACCGGCCGCGCCCTACAGCGGCCCGCTCGACGTACCGCATCCGAACGTCGAAGCCGACACCCCGCAGGCGAGGAAGACGGCATCGGGGGCCGCCGGCCGCGCTCTGGAGTGCGACGAGGGCATCTACTCCGGCGGCGGCGGCGAAACCTGGAGCAAGGGCGACGGCGGGGCGACGCCCGAGGAAGGGCTGAAGTTGTACTTTGAGCTGGAGCAGTCCGATCTGCCGCAGTACGGCTACCGGGTGGAACGCGAGGAGACGGACCGGGTCCTGTACTCGTTCGACGTGGACCGCAGGACGAAGATCGCCGTCGTCGTCGCCAAGGACCGCAAGGGGCGCCCGGGCTGGGGTCCGGAGACCACTGCCGCGTGCGACCCGGCGGAGCTGCCGTCGAGCTATACGGACAAGCAGCCGTACCGGGTCTGGACCGACAAGGACGGCCACCGGGTGCCCGTGTCCAAGGTGAGCAGCTCGGTGGGCGCGGCGCACTGCGACTGGCAGGAGGCGAACTTCCTCGACTGGGGCGCGGGTTCGGGGGAGGGCTCGGCCGGCCGGAAGGTGTACGCGCGTGATCCGAATCGGGTGCTTCCCTCGGACATGCTCACCTCGGCGTACGACGGGGACGTGACGATGCCCGCCGGTGCGCGGTCCACGGGCTACCACCTGGACGACTGGGAACTGTGGCTGACGGACGACCTGTCCAGGGCCTATGTCCGCACCCCGGACGGGGTGGAGGCGTGGCCCGCCATGAAGCAGCACATGGGATGCCGGTGACCTGTCCGGTGCGCCGAGCCCCATGTCGGGTCCGAGGGCCCGCCATCAAGCGCCGGACGGGCCCGGCACGGCACCGGGGCACGGCACCGCCCCCCGTACGGACCGTCTGCGATCGCGCCGACCGGCTTCGTTCGCGAGGCTGGGCTGAGCCGAGTCCGTACGTACGTCCCCAGGAGCAGGCATGCAGCAGGACAAGCACCCCTCCTACCGTCCCGTCGTCTTCCGCGACCGCTCCGCGGGCTACGCCTTTCTGACCCGGTCCACCGCGTCCAGCGAGCAGACCATCCAGTGGGACGACGGGGAGACCTATCCCGTCATCGACGTGGAGATCTCCGCCGAGAGCCACCCCTTCTTCACCGGCAAGGCCCGGGTCGTCGACACCGAGGGGCAGGTCGCCAAGTTCGAGCGCCGGTACGGGGAGGGAGAGCGCCCGAAAGCCCCATGACCCCGACCTGCCCTATCGGGCTGCTAGCCTCCCGGCCATGACAATCTGGGGGAGATCCGACGTCCGAATCGGTGCCGCAACCGTGGTGTTGGCGGGCGCTGTTG